>JAFWLX010000221.1 GCA_017510875.1 Atopobiaceae bacterium
GAGGCGCCGAGGATGGCGTTCGCTCCGAAGTTGCCCTTGTTGGGCGTACCATCGGCGGCAATCATGGTTTCGTCCACAAGACGCTGGTCGCGAGCGTCAAGACCGACGATGGCCTCTTTTATCTCCTTGTTCACGTGACCGACGGCCGTGAGCGTGCCCTTACCGCCGTAGCGTTCCTTGTCGCCGTCGCGCAGCTCGACAGCCTCGAAGTCGCCAGTGGACGCGCCAGATGGGACAAGTGCGGAAGCAAATGTCCCGTCTTCAAGGGTTATCTCGACCTCGACCGTGGGGTTGCCACGCGAGTCCAGGACCTCGCGACCGTACACATTGCTGATCTTCGCCATGCTAGCTCCTTTCGTTTGTCCATAAGTTAGTCTTAGCTAACTCTTGTGTAAGTCGAATAGTATCTACGTGCAACCCTTGCTTGGCCGTGAATCCGACGAACGGGCCGTCTTCACAAAGTTTACTCAATCTAACTTTCTATAGTTGCCTGTGGCTAACTTATGCTACAGTACGTCTCGTCAGGAAAGAGGCAGGAACAACGACCCGCCTCACGATGGCATGCCCTATCCGGTGGTTCCTCTCCCTCCCAGGTTTGGGCACAATTGCACAGCGTCCGGCCTCCCCAACCGGACAGGGCACCCCGATTACACGGGGTGCCCGTTTCTTTGCAACTGTTCATAAATGGAAGGCATGGAAGGCTCTTGCGCAGAATCATCGACCCTTTAGATAAGAGGGCGTGAAGGCGTATGATGCGAAGTAATGGCACACATGCCAAAACGACCGAGAGGGGAAGGCGATGGCGGAATACATCAAGACGGGAAACATCAAGCTGCTGTTCTGCTTTGCCTTCTATCTGGCTTGGTGGGTCGTGGGCTTCAACCCATGGCGACCGATTCGCGGCCTCAAGAGCGGCTGGCTGCTCATTCCCGCTGTCATACTCGGCATTCTGGCCCTTTGCGACATTTGGCAGGGACTCGACTTCTCTAACGGCCTCATACCGGGCACAGCCCTAGTGTTCGTCGGCGTAGCAAGCTACGTAGCGCTACTCATCATCTCAAGCCGTAAGCTGTATCGGCCCGTAACCTCAGAGCTCTTCATCATCGTCCTCTGGGCGACCGTCGCCCTTTTGGAGATAAACACGCTCGTTGTCCTGGGGTCCATTGCACCATGGTTGGGCTGGATACTCGCTGCACTGTGCTTGGTCGGCGCCACCGTCAGCATTGTCTGTTACCTGGCGTTTTACGCATTCGATGGCATGGCGGCCTTCGTGGATGGGGCAATACCACTGGTCCTCGCTGGAATCTTGACGGGATGCATCACGGTATTCAGCGCATAACAACGAGGCGAGGGCATTGTCGTCCCCAGCTCAGAACAGCCGGGTCTGCAGTTCGGGAAACTCCGCCGCATACGCAAAGCATTCGTCGGGCGTATGGATTATGCCGTACTGCTCGCATACCTCGTCGAAGCGAGCCATGAGGCGGTCGTTGTTCTTGCTCGCCACGTTGTAGGCGTTGCCATACGTGGCACGGTAGCGATCAGACAGCCCCGGAAAGTGCTTGTCAAGAAACGCATAGTAATGCTCGCGGTTGCCCTCGCGCAAGGTCAGCCCCACACCAAAGCATACGATGCCCTTGACCTGCGCCTCCACGCACCAGTCGAGCAGCGTGAGGAAGTTCTCGTCTGTATCCGTAAGCCATGGCAGGAAGGGGCACAGCCACACCACCGTGGGAATGCTTTGGTCACGCAACGCGCAGAGAACCTCAAAGCGGCGGCTTGACGGACATACGCCTGGCTCCACCACGCGCGACAGCCCGTCATCGGCAATGGTGAGCGTAACCTGCACGACCGTCTTCGTGCGTCGGTTGATCTGTGCCAACAGGTCAATGTCGCGCAGCACGAGGTCAGACTTTGTGATAACCGAGACGCCAAACCCATAGTCACGAATCAGTTCAAGACAACGACGCGTAAGACGGAGGTCGCGCTCAATAGGCTGATAGGGGTCGCTCATCGAGCCCGTGCCTATCATGCAGGGCTTGCGGCGACGGCGCAGTATGTCCTCAAGCAGCTCGGGCGCATTGACCTTTACCGCTACGTCCTCGAAGTCATGCTTCATTTGGTAACAGGCACTACGGCTGTCGCAGTACGCACAGCCATGCGTGCATCCGCGGTACAGGTTCATGCCGTTCCACCGCGTGAGCAGCGTTTTTGCCTGAATTACGTGCATGAGCGACCCTTTGCCCTAACAACACCCACCAATCGCCTGCCAGTGAGCAGCGTTACAGCACCTCCACCAACTCACCCACAAACACCGTATGAGCTTCGGTGGCATAGAAATCGCCCAAACCAGCCCGGATATCTGCGTCCATCACAGCAAGATCGATGGCATGACTGTAGATCTTCTTGCACACGAAGGTAGTCGTCGCCTCCTCAAAGGTCATGCCGTGCTCGATTGCCTTGGGTGTAAGTCGGGTAAGTGCCACCTTATCGCCGTCACGCCCGCTTCTTGAGCCCAGAATACCCAAGTCGCGCTTGTAGTCGGAATCAAAGAGCTGCACGGTAAAGTAGTCATTGTCCAGCAAAAACCCGTGTGTGTAGCGCCACGGATGCACGAACACGGTCAGCGTGGGACGACGCCACAACACGCCTGCCGTACCCCAGCCGATGGTCATGGTGTTCCAACCGTCTGTCTCGGTGCCAGCAGTCACCAGCGCCCAGTCTTCGTCAATACGGCTCACAAACTCGGCCTGTGCGTCCAGCATTTCTTGCGGTATCTTTGCAGGCATACTGATCTCCTCAAACAACGTGACAACAGAGTGGAATTGAAAGCACTTAGAAGTATGTAACAACAGGGACGGATGTGACAATACCATCCGCCCCCGTTATCGCATGCAATCGCTCTGCCGACGTTACGCCAAGCTCTCCTCAAAGAAGGACTGCAGCTTGTCAAACGGAATAACGTCGTCCTCGCCACCGTCATAGAGGTCGCAGTGGTTGGCGCCGGGGATGATCATAAGCTCCTTGTTCTCCCCCTTGAGCAGCGCGAACGCCCCCTCGCCAAAGTAGCGGGAATGTGCCTTCTCGCCATGGATAATAAGGACGGGATTGTCGATCTCGCCCGCCATGGAGAGGAGCGGCTGGTTGACGAACGACATGGTCCCCGTAACGTTCCAGCCATCGTTGGAGTTGCCCGAGCGCTCGTGATAGCCTCGCGGCGTCTTGTAGTAGGCGTAGTAGTCCTTTACGAACTGCGGCGCGTCCTCGGGCAGCGGGTCTACCACGCCACCGGCGCGCACGTAGGTGCCCGAGGCGTAGTCGGCCGTACGCTGGGCAGCCCAGGCAGCGCGCTGTTCGTCGCGAGCCTCCTTACTATCCGCTGCGCCGTAGTAACCCTCGCGCGCGATGCGGGACATGTCGTACATGGTGGAGGCAACGGTCGCCTTGATGCGCGGGTCGAGCGCCGCGGCGTTGATGGCCATGCCGCCCCAACCGCAGATGCCAATAATGCCAATGCGCTCGGCGTCTACGTCGTCTCGACAGCACAGATAGTCAACTGCGGCACAGAAGTCTTCGGTGTTGATGTCCGGCGATGCCATGCGACGGGGTTCTCCGCCACTCTCGCCGGTGAAGGAGGGGTCAAACGCAATGGCAAGAAAGCCGCGCTCTGCCATGGTCTGAGCATAGAGTCCCGAGCTCTGCTCCTTGACCGCGCCAAACGGACCGCTTACGGCAAGGGCGGCAAGCTTGCCCTCGGCACCCTTGGGCTTGTAGAGGTCTGCTGCCAGCGTGATGCCATAACGGTTATGGAAGGTAACCTTCTCGTGGTCGACCAGATCGCTCTTGGGAAAAACCTTGTCCCACTCCTGAGTGAGCTCAAGCTGTGCGTCCTGCATGATGCGTCCTTTCCTTGGGGTCGTTGACTCCATTTTCGAGCGACCGAGAGTCGATTACAAATGCCTATCGGTTTTCGCTTGTCATAGCGTGCTGGCATGATTGAGTGTGACAAACGCAGGCTGTCGTTACTCGCTAAACGGCCATTCTCCGCGTGCCAGAGCCTGGAGCGCGCCGGCAACGGCGTCATCGACATCGGCACCAATGTGCCAACGAGCGGCGCGAATGACCTCGGGGTCCGCATTCGACACGGCGACGCTGTTTGGCACCGCCCGTATAACCGACAGGTCGTTCTCGCCATCACCGAACACGCAGACCTCGTCCCAACCTATCTTCAGCTCATTCACGAGCAGCTGCAAGCCCGTTAGCTTGGTGACGCCTGCAGGTGTTATGTCTATGGTGGGCGACGTGGGGAACGGAAAGACGAACGTGAGCTCTGGGACCCGTCGCTGCAACTCGTCACGCAAGCGTATGGCGTCCTCGCGCCCGAGCGCAAGGTGAATGTTCGTCTTGAGAAACACGCCGTCAGGCACGTGCGGAGCACAGTAGCTAAACTGCGCGAACGGCTTTGGATAGCGCAGCATCTCCTCGCGCGTAATGCCCACACAAACGTCGTGGCCATCCACCTCGTCGTCGTAGACGGTTAGGGCACAGCCCTCCCCCGCGAAGCATCGCACGATGCGCGCCACCTCTTCCAAGGCGTGCTTTGACGGCGCCTCCTGCAGGATGGTCTTCCCTCGCAACCGCACTACCTGCCCGTTCACGAGCACACCCGTGTCCCAGCAGTCCGAGGCGTCGCCAAACATCTTGCGCATCCGCCCCGTCGTGCGCCCGGTTATTGGCCCAGCCAGAATGCCTGCACGGTTGGCCGCCTGTACACCGGCTATGGAAGCCGGCGAAGCCATTGGCCGTCCATAGGGAATGAGCGTGGAGTCTATGTCCGCAAGCGCGAGTCGAATCATGGTGTTACCACCTTGGCAAACGTGACAAGGAGCAGAGGGTATGGCTACAAGCATACTATCCTTCTCACCATCAGGCTCGTGAGCAGCTAAGAATTACGCACAATAGAATTCATTATGCGTAATTCTTGGTTTGCCTGACCAACCAACTGGCGTTTCTCTTCTCAGCCACCCTAAACAGCGCACAATAAAAGTCATTGTGCGTAGTCTCTCGAGAGGCGCTACTCAGGCGCAATAACGATGAGGTCGTCTTCGGGGCCAAACGTGGTGGCAGACTTGCTCTTTGGGTTCACGGTCACCTGGAATCCACCATCCGCGTCAAAGCGCTTGTAACCAATGGCAATCTCTCCGTAGCGTGCCGCAGCCGCCCCCAACGTGTAGAAGTCAACCGCACGATCTACCTCCACATAGCGCGTAATGGGCTTCATGTAGATGGACGAGCCGCCATCGGAAAGCAGGTCGTTGAGGATTACCTTCTTGTGGCGCTCCTCCGCCACCTGCACCATCATCTTGGCGGTAATGCGACCACTTACCACGAAGTCGGTTGCGCGCATCATCTGGGCTAGCTGCTGGTTGCGCGTGCTGTTCATCTCCACTATGAGCGGCATGCTCGAGCCAATCTCGTCTGCGATGTCATTGAGCTGTAGTTGCAGCATGAGCGTATGGGCGTCTGCCTCTTCGTCGCTTATCTCTGGGTCGGAAAGCAGCAGGATCGCAGTGGGCTTCTCCGCGACGAGCTCCTCGAGCACGGAGCGTTTGTGAATCTTGCATTCGCGCAGCTCAACGGCAATGTCCTTCAACTCTGCCTCTGTGGGCAGGGACACTTCCTCCGCCTTGCCCGGCTCAACAGCTACGATCACCGATGAGCCCGGGGCGGCGTGGGCGTTCTCCTCGAGCAAGATCTGCTTGAGTATGTCGCTGTAGCCCAACACCAAAAGACGCTGCGGCACCTCACGGATGTCGGGCTCATACTGGAACCGGCTCTCGTCCGGCGTTGCGGGCGCTTTGAGCGTAGAGCTGTCATCATCGTGCGCCACGAGAATCAGTTGGTCGCCCTCTTGCACGATCTCGGCCGCATCGGGATTGAGCAGGGGCTCCCCGTTGCGAACCATGCCAATGGCCGTAGAGCTCGAAAGTCGCAGGTTTATCTCGCGCAACGAGAGGCCCGCGGACCCCTTTAGCTGCTCAACGTAAATCTCGTTGCCCTTAAAGCTCAAGAGCTCAGCAAGGATATCGGACATGCCGGGATGCCGGGCGCTTTGCACCATAAGGCGGGCAATGGTCTTATGGAAATTGAGGATCTCTGCAACGTCCCCACCCGCAATCGACGCAGGATGCAATACGTCCCGGTCTCGAATCACGGCGGTTAGATAGGCGTTGTGGTTACCCTGTTCCTCAAGCAGACTCCTGCATGCCAGGATGGTCTTGACTGTCATGAAGTCATCTTCGGTGTTGACGATGATGGACTTGCAGGTGTCCAGCGAGCACTTCTTGAGGCTTTGCACGCTGTCGGGACGGCCACTCCGGCAGATGACGCGCATGCCATACAAATCCGACACGCGGTCGCGAATGATGTCCTCCATCTCGGTCTTGTCGCGCTCTGCCATAACCACGACCGCCGAATCGCCTTGGTTCTCGTTTGCCAAGGCCAGCTCCTCGATGATGTTGGTGACGTTGTCGTCGAAGCCGATAATCACCACATGGTTGCGCTCGATAACGGTGGAGCGTCCCTCCTGGAGGCTCGCGATCTTGTCTTTGATCGCGTTGGAAATGGTGCCGATGAGGAAGCTGGTGATGAAGATGCCCACGAGCGTGACGATCGTCATGACCGCCAGGTAGGGGATGGTGCCCTCTTCCTTGGCCAAGACGCCGGTGTTGAGGGCGTGCATGAGGGTGAACCAAATCGACTCACCCGCCGGCGCGGCACCTGAGCCATCGGGACCGCCAAGGGCAACCGCAATCAGACCGCCTATCACGGCGACGATTGCCGTTATCACGCCGAGGAGCAAGAGGAGCGATGCCGTGCCCTTGGACATGATGTTGTCGAACCAATA
>JAFWLX010000222.1 GCA_017510875.1 Atopobiaceae bacterium
CGAGGACCGCCTCGATTACCTCATCAGGCATACCGGCATCTTTGAGGGTTTGCGGCGTGTAGCCTGCGTCCTCGATGGTGTCGTGCAACAGCGCGACGCACGCTTCGGCCTCCGTGCGCATCTGGTCGGCCAGATGGAAGGGGTGATACACGTACGGAAGGCCTGACTTGTCGCGTTGGTTCTTATGTGCCTTGAAGGAGAGGGCAAGCGCCCGCTTGGTGAGCGGTGTGTATGGCATGCCCTGATCAGTTAGCGGCAAAAAGACTTGTTCGTGCCCATCTACCTGCGGTGGATTGATGAATGAGTAGCTCACTGCGCCACCTCCTTTGGCTCGTGGTCTAGCAGGCTGTCAGCAACCTTTATGATGAGCGCGGGCTCCTCCAGCTGCGTGAGGTCGAAGGCTTCCTCGAGCACAGCACGCCCGACCAGTGCGCCGAGGATGTTGCCTGCGATGGCGCCCGTTGAGTCGGAGTCTCCCGTGTGGTTGACGGCTGCGCGCAGCGCGGCAGCGATGTCATCCGCATGAGCGAACGTAGCATAGAGGGCAATGGCCAGCGCCTCCTCGCCGACCCAGCCTTCACCCAATTGGTGAATGCACCAAAGATCGCCCTGCGGGTTCGCTTGTTCTTCCTCAGCCAGACGTACGGCATCCGTCACAAGAACGCTGAGCGCGTCGGCCTGATACACATCGGAGAAGCGCTCCTCAAACTCGGCGAGCGTATCCATGATTGCGGCCTTGAGCTGCGACGCATTGCCCTCGGAGCTGCTGCTCGCATCCGTTAGGACCAGTCGTTCGACGAGTGATGCCAAGAAGGCGGCGGGAAGCCAGCCCAGGGGGTGGCCGTGCGTAAGCGCGGCCGCCTCAGCACCAAGGCGCAATGCGTCGACGTCATCACGAATAGATGCCAGAAGGCCGATGGGCGCAACGCGCATCACGCCGCCACAGCCTTTGGAGCCATTGATGCGTCTCTCGGGCGTTCCGCCCTTGCGGCGCGTGCGCAACGAGGAGAGGCAGGTGCCGCCGGGAGCCCTCAGGGCGTGCAGCGACGGCTCGCCATAGAGCCACATCTTGGGATGGACTGGGTCGTCCATGCGGGACTCGTCGCCCTGCGTGCCCAGCCACTCCTGATATGCGAGCCAAATGTCCTGCGCCTGTGGAGCAGCTCCCGTCCGTTGCATGCCGTAGGCGAGCCCGTTCGCGGTGAAGAGCGTCATCTGCGTGTCGTCAGAAAAATGTGCGACAGAACCCCGCGATACCGCGGCTGCCTGCTCAAGCGTCTGGATGCCGCTCTTGCCAAACTTGCCGAAGATCTCTCCCTCGCTCCAAAACTCGATGGCATACCCCAAGGCATCACCAGCGGCTCCTGCCAACAGGCATCCCTCAAAACGATCGCGCAGCTTGCGCAAGCCTCGTTTCATGCGGTCCTCCCTCATCTGTGGTGTTCCTCTCCATAGTACGCTCGCCAACAAACACATGGTCAACTGGCAGGCGACAATCTGATGGGGCTACAATTTGATGTGTAGAGCCGGCGGCTGGCCCGCCACGAGAAGAGGAGAAGCAATGGCTAACAAGCTCACCATCATGCAGGCGGTCGAGGGCATGCTCAAGCTTACGGCTGAGGGAAAGCCGTCAACGCTCATCGGCATCGGCCCCATGTCGTCCAATCTGCTGCAGGCAACCTTCGAGCTGGCACGTGATTGCGACTTCCCGCCCATGTTTATCGCCAGCCGCAACCAGGTCGATTCTGACGAGTTTGGCGCTGGCTACGTCAACGGTTGGGACCAGTTCCGCTTTGCCGCGGACATCAAGGCAGCTGCTGACGCGGTTGGCTACACCGGTGACTACTATCTCTGCCGTGACCACGGCGGCCCGTGGCAGCGTGACGAGGAGCGCAACGCGCATCTGCCCGAGGATGAGGCCATGGACATCGCGCGCCGCAGCTATCAGGCAGACCTCGAGGCGGGCTTTGACCTGCTGATGATTGATCCCACCAAGGACCCGTTCGAGATCGGCAAAGTAATCCCGCTTGACACCGTGCTGACCCGAACGGTTGAGCTCATCGAGTGGTGCGAGAACAAGCGCAAGGAGCTTGGCCTTGCCCCGGTGGGCTACGAGGTGGGTACCGAGGAGACCAACGGCGGCCTCACCACTACCGACAAGTACCAGGAGTTTATTGAACGCCTGAAGGTTGAGCTCGAGGCGCGCGGCCTGCCGATGCCCACCTTCATTGTGGGACAGACGGGCACGCTGGTGCGTATGACTGACCAGGTGGGAACCTACGACTTCGAGAACGCGGTTGACCTTGCCAAGATGGCCGCAAGCTATGGTGTGGGCCTCAAGGAGCACAACTGCGACTACCTGGATGACGAGACCATGCTGGTGCATCAGGCGGCTGGCGTGACGGCCTCTAACGTTGCCCCGCAGTTTGGTACCGAGGAGACTCGTGCCCTGCTGCGTCTTGCGCACCTTGAGCAGACGCTGGTGGAGAAGGGTCTCATCAAGGCTGAGGATGCCTCCAACTTGCGTGATGTCCCGCTTGACCATGCTATCCGCACCGAGCGCTGGCGCAAGTGGATGGTGGGCGACGACACCAAGCTGACGGTCGAGCAGATCTTCGCGGACAACGAGAAGGCGCTTGTCATCCTGGATATCGCGGGCCACTATACCTTCAACGAGCCCGAGGTCAAGGCCGAAGTCGCCAAGAACGCAGCCAACCTTGCGGCGTGCCACATTGACGCTCAGCGCTATGCGGTGAACTGCGTTAAGCGCTCCATTAACCAGTTTGTGGAGGGCTATGCCATGACGGGCGTCACCACGCGCATCAAGGAGGCCCTGGGAGTCTAGGCGGACGCACAGGCTGACATATGGCGGTCTTTCTCACGGGAGATACCCACGGCAGCATTGACGTGGGAAAGGTGAAGGAGTTTGCGCGGGTGGCCGAGGGCAGGCTCTGCCGCGACGACTACCTCATCATCCTCGGTGACTTTGGGGTCATCTGGCACGACCCGCCCTCTCAGGCAGAGACTGACCTGCTTGCGTGGTACGAGACGGCGCCGTGGACGACA
>JAFWLX010000223.1 GCA_017510875.1 Atopobiaceae bacterium
AGATCATTTCGTGGGAGACGGTTGTCGATCCGCCAACAGGTGTGCTGTATTACGTGGCCTCTGGCGATAAGAGCAGCTGGAATAGGTGGGATACGACCCCGCTTACCATAGTGTTCAAGCGTACGCAGAGTGACAAGAAGGCCTTTGACCTCTTTGACGAGCTCCTCATGGACGATGAGGAAGTAAATGATAACGGCTATGCAGCCGAAGAAGCAGATGATGGTGGTGTGGCCATTAGGCTGCTGCCCGATTATCTTAACGAGCTGAGTACGGGCGAGCATGTCCTTACGGCCGTCTTTGCGGATGGAAGCGCACAGGCAACGTTTGCCTTGGTAACCGAAGACATTCCTGAACCCATGGATAAGACCTTTGTGGTAGCGGCGTTCAGCTGTGACGAGAACACCCTCGATTCTGTGGCTGATGTCTCGATAGAGCCGTCATCGCATCCCTATGAGAACGGAAGTGCGGTTACGGTGAGCGCTCCCGCCAAGAATGGCTGGGCGTTTGTGGGCTGGTATCCAGTGACCAAGGTATCTTACGGGCTGGTGGCAGAATACGACAAGAGCGCGCAGCTCTCCAACCAGCGCAGCTATACGTTCACCTTGACAGAGGATGTCTCGATCGTGGCCGTATACCGTGCAAGTGGCAACGTTGATGCCACGGTGCGCATTGAAACCGTCAATGACGCCACATACACCATTGCATGCAACGGTGAGAAGGATCCTACGGTTTGGCAGGGTAGCGTTCACGTGGTTCCCATTGGTACAAGGTTGACTGTGGTAGCGCAAGATCCTGGGCGTGTGGAGCAGTGGCTCAACGAGAGCGACAAGGTAATAGGCACGGGCCAGCAGGAGCTGACGTATACCGTAACGAGCGATACGACCATCACCCTGATGTACAGCGTAGAAGAAAGCACCATATCTCAGGTCAAGTTCATATCGCTCGACGATCAGGTCATGCTGTACCACCGCTATTCCGCCAATCTTGACGATGCAAGTCAGATAGAGATAGCGGCACCACCTACTAGGTTGGGCTACATTTTCAAGCACTGGGTGTTTGAGGGAACCACACAAGAGGCTACCCAAGAGGCCATTCTAGCAAAGATTCAGAACCCTGCCGAAAGGTACGCAGAGATCATCCTGCGACCCGAATACGAGGATCAGATCAGTACAGGAAGCGTCACCGTGTACACGCAGCCCGAGGGCGAAGAACCTGAGAAGGCCTTTACCAAAAGTGTTGCCCTGGGCAAGATGGGCACGGTGAGCGCTCCTGAGCTGGCAGGCTTGGATTTTGAAGCATGGTGTGATAAAAACGGAGAGGTGCTGGGCTATACCAATAGTCTTAAGTTGGCAGTGGTGGGCGATCACGAGGCCTATGCGCACTATGTGTCAGCCGGTACTGAGGTCAGGAGAGTTCCCGTGATTGCCATAACGGGGTTTGCCAAGGTTACTGAGAAGAATGGCGTGCATAAAATCCAATGCCACATGACGCGAAACGCACCCGAGGGCTATACCATGGTAGAAAACGGCATACTATACGGCATGGGTTTGGGAAGCCTCACCGACGACACCTTTGTGTATGGCACTGACGATGTTTTGAGGTTTGTCTACAAGGGCAAGGAGACTAACAGTGCCTCTTACTTCAACAAGTCAATCTCATCGGATAGTACCAGAGTCTATTTCCGTGCCTACATGGTGCTCAAGAAGGTAGGATCAGACGATCTGCTTACGTACTACTCAAGCGTACGGTGGGCAAGCTTTGATTCAATTGCATGATGGGTTTTATAGAGAGACGGAGACTGGCCAATATGGAATAAGAAACGTACGAGAGCCTTGAGATGGAGATCCTTGTTTTTAAGGATGAGGACGTGATAACTGACAGTTCCCTTGAGGGCGGCGAAGGCTAATAAGATTCTGATGTCACATCACAATTGTTGCTCTTTCTATTACAGACGAAAGGTGCCAAACGGTGAATGCTCGTAAGTCCCCATACGCTGCGCTTCGACTTTCCTGGGCGGTTCTTGTGGCGCTTGCCCTTGTGGCCATCGTTTTGAGTCCAGCGGTGGCAAAGGCCGATTCCCAACTCACGCACGGGTTTCTGCGCTACGAGGTGGAAGACAACTCGGTGACTATCGTTGACTATGCGGGTGAAGAAGAAGAGGTTTGGGTGCCTGCCTACATTGCGGGCAATCCCGTCAATCGCATAGCCATGGGAGCTTTTTACGATAGTTGGACCGTAAGGAAAGTCTATCTGCCCGACACCGTCACACAGGTAGATGAGGGAGCCTTTGCCGAAGACCAGGAGGTCATTTTTGACTGGAATGTGGGAGAAGGCGCGCCAGGTGATGATGAAGGTGATGGCAAAAAGAGTACCGACAACACTACCAGAACGTCCACAGGCATAACTTCCGGGTCAAACACCGCGCGTAATACCAGTGCAGCTGCCAGCTCAACAAAGCTGTCGAAAACGGGAGATGATACGTCCCGCATCTTTCCTGCTGTGCTCGCCCTCGCGTCTTGTGTCGCTATAGCCGCTGCGGCGCGTATCCGCATATAACATAGCGTAACATCTCCCTGTGAAGTGTTCCGTAAGGGATCCTATAAACGAATATGCTGAAAGGCAGTTTGATTAATGAGGAGGACGTATCATGCAGAGACAGTACCCGCATTTGAGTGAACCCATCACACTTGGTCGCACCACCTTCCGTAACCGCATGTTCTCAGCCCCCATGGGCGGGACTGACATTGCCAACGACGGCTGCATTGGTCCCAAGTCGACGGCCTTTTACGAGCTGCGTGCCAAGGGCGGTGCTGGGGCGGTGACCGTCTCCGAGCTCATGGTGCATCCTTCCACCGATGGCAGCCATGCCTACCATCTGGACGAGTCCATTCTCAACTCGCTGGCTTGTGCGACATATACGGCTGATGCCATCCGTCGCCATGGCGCCATGCCCAGCCTTGAGCTGAGCCACTCCGGTCAGTTTGCAGGCACCTACATGACCGACAAGTCCAAGCAACATGGCCTTGCCCAGTGGGGCCCCTGTGACGGTGTGAGGGCCGATGGCGTTCCTGTGCGTGCCCTCACGCATGAAATGATCGACGAGATTGTGGACAGCTATGGGCACGTGGCAGGTTTGGCCAAACGTGCGGGCTTTGAGATGCTCATGGTTCATGGCGGGCACGGCTGGCTTATCAACCAGTTTTTGAGCCCGCTGTTCAACCATCGAGATGATGAGTATGGCGGAAGCCTTGAGAATCGTTGCCGCTTTGCCATTCGCGTGCTAAAGGCCATCCGCGAGGCCGTGGGCCCGTTCTTCCCCATAGAGTTTCGCCTGAGCGGCTCCGAGTTTGTGGCTGATGGCTACGGCTTGGGGGAGGGCATCCGCATCGCCCAACAGATTGAGCCCTATATCGACCTGCTGCATGTGAGTGCAGGCACCTATCAGAAGACCTTTGGCATCACGCACCCATCCATGTTCGAGGATCACGGTCGCAACGTGTTCTTGGCTGCCGAGATCAAGAAGCATGTGAAGGTGCCTGTGGCCACCATCGGCGGACTCAATGACCCCGATCAGATGGAAGAGATTATTGCTTCCGGAAAGGCCGATGTGGTCTACATGGGTCGCGCTCTTCTGGCCGATCCGTACCTGCCGCGTAAGGTCACCGAGAACCGTACCAACGAGATCGTCCGTTGCCTGCGCTGCTTTACCTGCATGGCCGAGCGTGCTGCCACCAGCACGCGCCGCTGCACGGTAAATCCCATCATCGGGCGCGAGATGGAAGGTGACGAGGTCATCCCGGTGGCACCCGAGCGCCGTAAGAAGGTTGTTGTTGCCGGTGGTGGACCAGGCGGTCTCTATGCGGCATGGACGGCGGCGCGTCGTGGGCACAGTGTTGTGCTCATGGAGAAGGAAGACGAGCTGGGCGGTGTGCTCAAGAGCGAGCAGGCACTGCCCTTCAAGCACGAGATGTACGAGCTAACGGGCACCTACGAGCTCTTCTGTCGTCAAGCGGGCGTTGACATTCGCTTGGGATGCGAGGCCACAAAAGAGAGTGTGGAGGCAGAGGGTGCCGACGCACTTATTGTGGCTGTGGGCTCCACGCCGCTTGTGCCTCCCATTCCGGGCTTGGACGGGCCCAATGTGGTGGTCGTAAATGATTACTACCTAAAGAAGGACCAGGTGGGAGACCGTGTAGTGGTGATGGGTGGCGGTTTGGCTGGCTGCGAGTGCGCCGTGCACCTTGCCCAAGAGGGCAAGCAGGTGGCCTTGGTCGAGATGCGCGATTCCCTCTCGCCCGATGCCAACGTGCGCCATCGTCCGTTGTTGTTGGCCCAGATTGACAGGCTGGGGATTGACGTTAGGCTTGAGCATCGTGCGCTTAGCGTGAGTGAGGAGGGCGTAACCTGCACAACTTCCCAAGGTGGCGAAGTGCTGGTTAAAGGTGAGAGCATCATCTGCGCCCTTGGCCAGCGTTCCAATACCGAAGCAGTGGCCGAGCTTGCTGACGCCGCGCCCTTTGTGCGCGTGATTGGTGATGCCGCGCGTGTAGCCACCATCACCCAGGCCGTCTACCAGGGCTATCACGCAGCGCTCGATATCTAGGACAACGGGCCAAAGGAGGCGCATAGGCAGCGTCTTTGAGGGGGTCTAACGTGTTGCAGGAACTGAAGGACGAGCTGCTGCTCCACTACACCCAGACGGCAACGCCAGAGCACTTTCTTGCCGTGGGGGCCGATGAGATTGACGATATCCTTGCCCGTGGGTTTGTGCCGCTCTCTTTTGTGATCAGCAATGACCCACAGTGGACATCGTATGCCGTGCGTATGGAGGCTCAGTATCCTTGCGCACCTCTCTTTGTTGCGGATGAGCAAGAGGTGCTTGATTATATTGACCAAGTCCTTGCTGCCAAGGACGAGCGTGAGGGTAGGATGGCAAGAGTTTTCTCTCCGGAGCCTATAGGAGCGCGTGCGGCTTTTAGGGCTCCCAAGCTTGCCTCCCTGTCCGAGGTGCTTGTCCACGCGCGGCGCCTGGTGGTGTGCGAGAACGTTCGCTCAAAACGCAATGCGGGCACCATCATGCAGCTTGCGCGCGAGCTTTGCTACGATGCAGTTCTCTTTGCAGGTACCAGCCCCTACCCATATGCGCGCATGTACCGCCTTCACTCGTCGGGCGCCTCCTTGGAGATTCCCGTGGTGACACTTACAGACTGGCCTTTTGACCTCGATCTTTTAAAGGCACAGGGCTTTACCATTGTGGGAACGGCGCTTCGCGAGGATGCGCTTGCCATAGACGACGAGCGGCTAAAGCAACAGGACAAGGTTGCCCTGTTGCTTGGAAGCGAACACGATGGCCTTACCGAAGAGGCCATAGAGCGCTGCGATTACCTTGCGATCATTCCCATGCGAGAAGGGATTGACTCGCTCAATGTGGCATGCGCGGCTGCCATAGCCCTTTATGAGTTGGGGGAATCAGATGGAACTTGCGCCTAACCAACCTACGATCAGCCAGCTCACGCCAAGTCAGCTTGCCCAGCTTGACCTTACGCCCGAAGGTGCTGAAGAGCACTTTCTTGAGAGCTTTGCCGCAGAGGCGCTTGCGCCCGACGAGTTTATTGCAGAGGGACCAGCCGTTGTGGAACGCGCCATACACGGGGGTTGCAAGCCACGACGGCTGATCGTGCGCAATGACGAGCTCTTCTTTGATGACTTGCAAGCGTTCCGCACACGCTTTCCTCATGTTCCCGGTCGCGTTGCAACACGCGAACGCATGGCCCAGCTGATTGGCATGAATGGCCTGCGCGGCATGCTTGTTGTGTTTGAGCGTCCCACCGTGGCATCCACAGATCAGCTGCTTGCCACAGCAACGCGTCTATTGGTGCTTGAGCATACTTCGCTTCCGGGTATGCAAGGTTCCTTTGTTCGTACCGCTGCCGCCCTTGGGTTTGATGGCGTGCTTTTTGGTGCGGGATGCGTGGACCCGTGCGCACGAAGGGAGCTGAGGGCAAGCATGGGAAACCTCTTCTTCATGCCGTGGTCCCAGAGTGACCTTGAGGGTCGCGCGCTCATGGATGCACTGGCTCAATCGGGCTTCACCAGTGTGCGTCTGGCCACTAAGGCCAGGTCCAATGCGATTCCTCTGGGTGAGCTGGGCATTGGCAAAAGCCAACGAGTTGCACTGGTCATAGACATGGAGGATCCAAGTCTTGCATCGACCGCGCCGACATGGGCAGATTATGCGACCTACATTCCCACAGCTACCGAACGCTGCCTACCCCTAGAAAAGGCTGCCGCCATTGTCATGTGGAAGCTGTTTGATAGGGGATAGGCGGAGCACGCTCGTAAGGCAAGGCGCCTTTAGAAAGGGCGGACCGGAAAGCCTATTCAGGCGCTTGCCTTCGAAAACGTCCGACAGCACAGCCGTCTGCGTAGCCACACAAGGTGCTGGAAAGCGTTTTCTCGCAGACGCACCCATGTGGGTGCATCCGGTCCGCCCATAGTTCATGATAACAAGAGCTGGGATGTAGCGCTATGGCCTATGCTGCGCTGTAGAACTCCGTCGTTACCTCGGTGGTGTTGATGAGAATCGAGCTTTGGTTGAACTCCTCGCGCAGCTCCTCGGCAACTTTATGCGCCTGCTCTTCGGTGGTGTCGCTTAGATAGATGACCATCGTGTACTCTTGGTACTCCGTACCATTGTCATCAATCCAGCCACCTGCGGCATCTTGGATCGTGTAGCCGCCCAGGTTCTCGATGAGAATCTTCTGTGCCCTTTGCCGAGCCTCCTGCGGCGTGCAGACGGGCTGGTTGGTGTCCTTGTCGTTGGTGCCAACGTACAGGATGAACTGCAGATTCTTGTCCTTGGTCTCATCTGCGCTCTGTGTGTCGGCCTCTTGGGTTGTCTGCTGCGTGGCCGTTGTAGTTCCACTCTGTACCCCACACCCTACCAGCGGAAAGGCCAGAAGGGTTGTTGCCAGGGCTAAGGTTATTGTCCGCTTCATTGCTGTTGCACCTCTCTTCTCAAATGGGTAAACGTTACAGACTTGCTCCGGTTTCCTACCTGTCAAGTTTTTGTTTCCTGCCTATCAAGTATATCTCCAACATCTTCATGTTACGTACTTTTGAACGAACTGCTCCCGGAGAGGTGGCTTCCATAAGTCAACTCGTATACTAGCGAGTGGAAAACAACGCCGAGCGGCTATCAACTTTCGGCCAACGGATGTAGAGGGAGACCGTATGGGTGCCTTTTTTGGAGCAGCTTCACATCGTGACGTGGTGCTTGATGTGTTCTTTGGCGTGGACTACCACTCTCATTTGGGCACACGTCGCGCCGGCATGGTCATCTGGGACACTAAGCACGGCTTTCAGCGCGAGATTCACTCTATAGAGAACACGGCGTTTCGCACCAAGTTTGAGCGAGACCTGCCGGGGTTTAGCGGACAGGTGGGTATCGGCTGCATCAGCGATTCCGATCCGCAGCCTTTGTTGGTGCGCTCTCACCTTGGCGTTTTTGCAATCGCCACGGTTGGTGCGGTCAACAATGAGGACGCTCTTATCAAGTCGTTTACGGGCGTAGGCCATCAGTTCATGGCCATGAGCTCGGGTGCCGTCAATACCACCGAGCTCATTGCAGCTCTCATCAATACACAAGACGATCTGGTGAGTGGCATTCAGTATGCGCAAGATCAGATTGAAGGCTCACTTACGCTGCTCATCATGACCGAGGGGGGAGAGCTCATTGCGGCGCGCGACAAGATGGGCCGCCTGCCGGTGCTTATAGGCGCCGACGATGACGGCTATTGCGTGACCTTTGAGTCGTTTGCCTACGGCAAGCTGGGCTACGTTGACGAGTACGAGCTTGGCTCGGGCGAGATTGTTCGCATTACGCCCGATGGCTACGAGACGCTTGCCCCCGCGCGCGACGAGATGCGCATCTGCGCCTTCTTGTGGGTCTATTACGGCTACCCCAACTCTAACTACGAGGGGGTTAATGTCGAGACCATGCGCTATCGCAACGGCGCCATCATGGCACGCGACGATGCGGCGCATGGGCTGCTGCCCGATGTTGACTACGTTGCCGGAGTACCCGACTCGGGCATTCCTCACGGTATAGGATATGCCACCGAGAGCGGCAAGCCCTTTGCTCGCCCCTTCGTTAAATACACGCCCACTTGGCCCCGCTCGTTCATGCCGGCCAACCAGGAGGTCCGCAACCGCGTGGCCAAGATGAAGCAGATTCCGGTACCCGAGCTTATTGCGGGCAAGAAGCTGCTGTTTGTAGACGACTCCATTGTGCGTGGAACCCAGCTACGTGAGACCATCGACTTCCTCTACGGTGCTGGTGCGGCCGGGATTCACATGCGCTCGGCTTGTCCACCCATCATGTTTGGCTGCAAGTACCTCTCGTTCTCGCGCAGCCGCTCGGACTACGAGCTCATTGCGCGACGCAAGGTGCTCGAGATTGAGGGCAAAGAAGGTGAGCAGCATCTGGACGAGTACGTGGACGGCCACACCGAGCGTGGTCGCTGCATGCTGCGCGCCATCTGCGAGGAGATGGGCTTTGACTCGCTCAACTACCAGACGCTTGACGGCCTGCTCGACGCGATTGGCATTGACCGCAAGCAGGTCTGTACCTACTGCTGGAGCGGCAAGGAATAAGGTGCTCGGGGCCGCAACAGAAGGCACTACGGGGGGACGCAGCCCCCACGGGCCGGCCGTGCGGCAAGCCTCGAGGCTCCGCTTCGGCTAAGCGCTCCGCCGCCCACTCCGACGAGCGCCCGCGTAAGCTGGTGGAAGAGCTGCGTGCCGATGTAGCCGCATGGACTGAAGGCGCCGAGCAGTCCGACGACATCACAATCATGGTTGTAGAGTATGATGGCTAGGTGTCCATATAGGTTTAGATACGATGCCGTCATGAAGGCCTGAAAGCATGAAACAAAGAAAAGCGTTTGCTGTCGCATGCACATTGCTGCTTGCGGCTATCATATTTCTGTCCGCCTGTGCCAGGACGCCAGAAAAGACCGCGGTCAAGGTCCTCATTGTGCCTAAGTTTGAGGTAGGCGAGATGAGCGGCGACTTCCCCGGCGAGGTGCAGCTGTTCTACGAGCGCTACTGTGCGGACTGCAAGGAGATTGCCGTTCCAAATGCCACCCCAACCACCCACTTCTACATGAACAAGGAAAGCGGTGTGGGGATCCTGGTCACCGGAGCTGGCAAGTCGGCAGCAGGCCTCTCACTCATGTCGCTGCTCTCTTGGGACGATTACGACTTTTCAGGCGCCACAATCGTCTCGGTAGGATGCGGCGGGGCAAATACCGGGGTGTGTGTGCCCGGCGATGTGGTGGTGGTTACCTCAGCATGTGACTTTGAGCTTGGGCATCGCACGGACTCGAGCGAGCTTAAGGGGCAGGATTCTGAAAACACCTGGTTTCCTGACGATTCTTATATCGAGTACTCGTGCGAGCATCTGAACCCAGAGCTTTGTGAAAAAGTATTCAATCTTATTAAGGACTGCCCTCTGCGCACGACAGAGCTGACAAAAAGCGTTCTTGCAAAGAACTTTCCCAATGAGATATGGGCTCAGCGCGATCCTCACGTCATGAAGGGGACCGCTGTGACGGGGGACAGCTATTGGAAAGGCGAGGCAGGCAGTTCGGATGCCGGCTTTATTGCGCAGTACTACGAGTGTCCCGACGAGTACGCCATCACCGAGATGGAAGACATTGCCATCCTGAACGCGGCGGAATGCTTTGGCATGAAGGACCGGGTTATCTCGTTGCGCGTTGCTGTGAACATGGACACCTTCCTTAAGGGCGAGACTCCCGAGAAGCTCTGGGTTGTCGACGAGGACTACAACGAGAAGGTGGCGGAGGAAAACAGCGAGACGCTCGATATCTTTGAGCCTGGCATGCAGAACCTGTTTGACACGGGAAGCATCGTGATTGACGCCTTGCTGGAAGGGACGCTGTAAACCGAGCTCGGTGAGGGCAAATACATGAGGTAAGCTACCATAGAAAACGCTGGTAAATTCATCTCGGAGGCCCTCAATCTAAATGACTGGAACGTCAAGGTGGACCTGGGCGTCTCTGACGAGGTGTCGTCTGCTGCTGACGTAAACCTCGTGCGTGTTGACTTGACCGTATCCGAGACGCATCCCATCATCAACGAGGTAAAGGGCAGCCTGCCAAACGTGACCTATGACATGCACGTTGCCAAGGTCTCTGTGCGGGGTCGCAAAGGATCGGGTCACCGGCGAGCTGATTGCCACTGCAACCTACGACGAGGGCGCGCCCCCAACGTTTGTCAACACCTTCAAGGGCCCCAGTCTGCCGTATACGGCCAAATCAAGCGCTCGGTCAACGCTTGCAAAGACCGGCGAGGCCATCGACCCTCGTCTTCCTGCGTTTCTCGCCCTCGTGGGCCTCAGGTTGGTGGTGACAGGAGCAAGGACCTCGAGCAAGGCGTGATCCTGGGAAACTGCCTCGTTCGAGGCTGATGACCGCGCCTCGTTGCGACAAGTGCGTAACTTTCCTCAATAAGACTTTTGATACCAAACGCATTTGAGCAGGTAGAAGGATTGCTCATGCTTTGGGATGTGTGGAACTGCCCCCAAAAGTTACGCACTTATTGCTCGCTCGTCCCTTATCAACCAAAGCAAGCGGCATAGAAGAGGGCCGTGGCTCGAGGCCGGGATAGTTCGAACCACATTTGAACCATCCGCCCCAGACCACGGCCCAGAGTTCAGCAAAGCTGCAGGTCAGAAATACTAGTCGAGGTCGGTTCCCTTGCTGGCGATGACCTTCTTGTACCAGAAGAACGAGTCTTTGCGCACTCGGCGCAGGTCGAGCAGGTCAAACTCCTCGCGGTTGACGAAGATGAAGCCATAGCGCTTGACAAAGCCCTCATGCGTGGAGATGAGGTCAACAGCGCTCCAGGGGCAGTAGCCCATCATCTCGACGCCGTCGGTGATGGCAAGGCGCATCTGCTCGATGTGGGCGCGCAGGTAGTCAATGCGGTAGGGGTCGTGCACAACGTCGTTGCCGTTCTCGTCCTGCTCAAGCTTGTCGTAGGCGCCCAGGCCGTTCTCGGTGATGATGATGGGCAGGTGATAGCGGCTGTACACCTCGCGCAGGGTGTTGCGGAAGCCCACCGGGTCAATCTCCCAGCCAAACTGGGTCTTCTGGAAGTTGGGGTTGGAGACGCCCTGTGCAAAGCCCTCGATGGTGGCACCTTTCTGCTGGTCGCCCTTGGTGCTCTCGGCGCCGGGCTCGGGCATCTTGACGGTGGCGGTGCTGTAGTAGTTGAAGGCAATGAAGTCGGGTTTGGCAGAGGCCATGATCTCCATGTCACCAGGAAGGATGTTCTCGGGCTGAGCGTCAATCTCTCCCAGGTAGCTCCACACGATGTTGTTGTAGTAGCCAAAGACGGCCATGTCAAGGTACAGCCAGTTGCGCAGGGCGTTCATGTTCTCGGCGGCAAGAACGTCCTCGGGCTTGCAGGTGGCCGCGTACACCAGGGCAATGTTGGGGGCGGGGCCAATCTTGGCGTTGGGCAGCATCTCATGGCAGAGGTTCATGGACTTAGCCTGAGCGAGCAGCATGTGGTGGTTCTGCTCGTAAATGCGCTTCTGGGCACCAGGGGCAGAGGTGTCAATGCCCAAGACCGCACCAGCGGCCAACGTCATCATGTTCTGCTCGTTGATGGTGAGCCAGTACTTCACGCGGTCGCCGTAGCTCTTGAACATGAGCTCAGAGAACTCGACAAAGGCGTCGACGGTGGCACGGTTAGACCAGCCGCCCTTTTCGTCAAGCGCTGCGGGAAGGTCGAAGTGATACATGGTGACCAGAGGCTGGATGTCGTACTTCAGGCACTCGTCAATGAGGTCAGAGTAGTACTGCACGCCTTCCTCGTTAACGCGGCCGGTGCCCTCGGGCAAAAGGCGTGCCCAGCTGATGGAGAAGCGATAGGTCTTGAAGCCCATCTCGGCCATCAGGGC
>JAFWLX010000224.1 GCA_017510875.1 Atopobiaceae bacterium
GCCGGCTTCTTGGTGATGGGCTTGTCGGGGAAGATGGTGATCCAGACCTTACCACCACGGCGCATGCGACGCGTCATGGCAATACGGGCGGCCTCGATCTGGCGGTTGGTAATCCAGTGGGCCTCCTCGGCGCGCAGGCCATAGCTACCCCAGTTGAGCTTGGTGCCGCCCTTGGCCTGACCCTTCATGGAGCCGCGCTGCACCTTGCGGTGGAGGACACGCTTAGGAGCTAGCATTAGCGACCCCTCCTCTCGTTGTTGCGACGGCGAGGACGGCTCGTGCCCTCAAGCGCCGGGTTGGGCGCAGGCTGGCCGGGGAGCTTCTCGCCAAGATAGATCCAAACCTTGACGCCACAGGCACCCATGGTGGTGCGGGCGGTTGACTCGCCAAAGTCAATCTTGGCGCGCAGGGTGTGCAGGGGCACGCGACCCTCGCGGTACCACTCGCGACGACCCATCTCGGCACCGTTCAGACGACCGGAGCACTGGATACGGATGCCAAGAGCACCTGCCTTGCGGGCGGACTGGACGGCCTTGCGCATGGCGCGACGGAAGGCGATGCGGCCCTCAAGCTGCTCGGCGATGGACTGGGCTACAAGGTTGGCGTCAAGCTCGGGACGCTTGATCTCGATGACGTCAACGTTAACCTGGCCCTTGCCAACCTGGGCGATCTTCTCGAGGTCGGCACGCAGCGTGTCAATCTCGGCGCCCTTCTTGCCAATGACAATGCCGGGGCGGGCGGTGAAGATGATGACCTTTACCTTGTCGCCGGCGCGCTCGATATCAACGCGGGAGAGGGCGGCACGGGCAAGACGCTTGTTGAGGAACTTGCGGATTGCGAGGTCGTTGCCAAGCTTGCTGGCGTAGTCCTTATCGGCGTACCAGCGGGAACGCCACTCCTCGGTGGTGCCGAGGCGAAAACCGGTAGGATGTACCTTCTGACCCATCCTTACGCCTCCTTCCTAGGTGCGACGATAACGGTGATGTGGCTGGTGCGCTTGTTGATGCGCGACGCAGAGCCCTTGGCGCGAGGACGGATACGCTTGAGCGTGGGGCCCTCGTCCACATAAGCGGCGGCAACCACCAGGTTGTCAGCACGCAGGTTGTTGTTCTCGGCGTTGGCAACGGCGGAGCGGAGGCACTTGGCAACCGGCTCGGCAGCGGCACGCGTGGAGAACTGCAGGACCTCGAGGGCCTGGTCAACGCTCTTGTTACGGATCTGGTCCACCACCATGCGGACCTTACGAGGTGCCATGCGGACGTACTTGGCCGTCGCACGCACCTGGTTGTCGGTGTTGTTAGCCATTAGTTACTATCCCCCCTACTTAGCCTTGTGACCGCGGAAGGTACGCGTGGGAGCAAACTCGCCCAGCTTGTGGCCAACCATGGACTCGGTGACGTACACGGGGACATGCTTGCGGCCGTCGTGGACAGCAATCGTGTGGCCAACCATCTCGGGGAAGATGGTCGAGGAACGCGACCAGGTCTTGACGACCTCCTTCTTGCCAGACTCGTTCATAGCGGCGACACGCGCAAGGAGGCGAGTCTCCACAAACGGGCCCTTCTTGAGACTTCTGCTCATGTATTCGATCTCCTACTACTCGTGTTCCGACTACTTGTTCTTGGTCTTGCGACGACGGATGATCAGACGGTTGCTGGCCTTCTTGGGGTCGCGCGTCTTCTTGCCCTTGGTGGGCTTGCCCCACGGAGTGACGGAGGGACGACCAGAGGTGTGGTTCTTGCCCTCGCCGCCGC
Source organism: Atopobiaceae bacterium (assembly GCA_017510875.1). Classification (GTDB taxonomy): domain Bacteria; phylum Actinomycetota; class Coriobacteriia; order Coriobacteriales; family Atopobiaceae; genus UBA1367. The sequence continues at coordinate 1,755 of JAFWLX010000224.1, forward strand.
CGTGCGGGTGATCAACCGGGTTCATGACCGTACCACGGACGGTGGGACGGACGCCCTTCCAGCGGTTGCGGCCAGCCTTGCCCACCACGATGTTGGAGTGGTCGGCATTGCCCACAACGCCCACGGTGGCGCGGCAGGTGAGCAGGACGCGACGAAGCTCGGAGGAGGGCATACGCAGAACGGCATAGCCGTTGTCCTTGCCCATCAGCTGGATGGAGGTGCCGGCGGCGCGAGCCATTGCGGCGCCCTTGCCCGGCTGGAACTCGACGGCGTGCACGAGCGTACCCACGGGAATCTCGGACAGCGGCATTGCGTTGCCCGGCTTGATGTCGATGTCCTTGGTGCCAGAGATGACGGTGTCGCCAACCTTGAGGCCCGACGGAGCCAGGATGTAAGCCTTGGCGCCATCAACATAGTGAAGAAGCGCGATGCGGGCGGAGCGGTTGGGGTCGTACTCGATGGTAGCGACCTTGGCCGGCACGTTGTCCTTGTTGCGCTTGAAGTCGATCTTACGGTACTTGCGCTTGTTGCCGCCACCCTGGTGACGGGTGGTGATACGGCCGTTGTTGTTACGGCCAGCCTTGTGGGGCAGGGGCTCGAGAAGCGACTTCTCGGGCTTGTCCGTCGTGATCTCGGCAAAGTCAGAGATCGTCTGGAAGCGGCGCCCTGCGCTTGTAGGCTTGAGGTGCTTTACTGCCATTACCTTTCCCTTCTTACCCGTTGGCCGACCCGCTTAGGGATGGGCGGATCGACACCGGATTACCACGGTACCGCGCGTATCCATCACACGCGGCAAAGAGGCCCTGACCCGTCTGGGCCAAAGCGGATTGCCCTTTACTCGTCAGCTGCCTGCTGCGGAGCAAAGACCTCGATCTGCTCGCCCGGGGCGAGGGTGACGACGGCCTTCTTCCAGGTGCGGGTCTTGCCAACCTGATAGCGCACGCGCTTGTTCTTGGGCTTGACCCACATGGTGTTCACCTTGGCCACGTGCACGCCAAAGAGCTTCTCGATGGCGTCAGCGATCTCTTCCTTGGGAGCCTTGCGGGCAACCTCAAAGGTGTACTTGCCCTGCTCCATAAGGTCAAAGGAGCGCTCGGTGACCACGGGGCGAATGATGACTTCGTATGCGGAGTTCATTAGCTCAGCACCTCCTCGAGCTGCTTGGCAACGTCGGTGGTCATGACCAGAGCGGCGTTGTCAACGAGATAGAGGGTGTTGGCCTCGGAGATGGCGATGACCTCGACCTTGGGGATGTTGCGGAACGAGAGGTAGGTGATGACGTCGTCGTCGTTGACAACGAGGGTCACACGCTTGTCCGCAAGGCCAAGGGCGTTGATGATGGCCTGGGCCTTCTTGGTGGAGGGCTCGTCAAAGCTCAGCTGGTCAAGCAGGTAAAGCTCGGAGTCGGCAAGCTTGCCAGAGAGAACCGAGCGCATGGCCAGCTTCTTCATCTTGTTGTTGGCGCGCTTGGCGTGGCTGCGCGGGGTGGGTCCAAAGACAACGCCGCCGCCGGTCCACTGTGCCGCACGGGTGGAACCCTGGCGAGCACGGCCGGTGCCCTTCTGGCGATACGGCTTGCGGCCGCCACCAGAGACGTCGTGACGATTCTTGATGGAATGAGTGCCCTGGCGGAGGCTGGCCTGGAAGGCCACTACCACCTGGTGCACCACGGGGATGTTCGGCTCGATGCCGAACACGTCAGAGGAGAGCTCGACGGTACCGGCCGCCTGCCCCTCGACGTTCTTGACTTCGATGTTGGACATCTTTGTCCTCCTTGGGTGCCTATAGGCTGTGACGTTGGCCTTAGGCCATGCGGATCTGGACGAGGGCGTTCTTGCCGCCGGGGACAGCGCCCTTCACGAGCATGAGGTTCTGCTCGGCATCGATGCAGACGAGCTTGAGGTTCTTGACCGTCACGCGCTCGTCGCCCATGTGGCCGGCCATGTGCAGACCCTTGCGCACGCGCGCAGGATAGGCGCACTGGCCAATGGAGCCGGGCTTGCGCTGGTTGCGGGAGCCGTGGGTCATGGGTCCACGATGGAAGTTCCAGCGCTTGATGGTGCCCTGGAAGCCCTTGCCCTTGGAGGTACCGGTGACGTCTACAGCCTTGACCTCGGCAAAGTCTGCCACGGTCACCTGGTCGCCGGTGCTGTACTGGCTGGCGTCCTCAACGCGCACCTCGCGCAGATAGCGCATGGGCTCGACGCCCTGTGCGGCAAAGTGGCCTGCCATCGGCTTGTTGACATGCTTGGACTTGATGTCACCAAAACCAATCTGAACGGCCTCGTAGCCGTCAGTGGCCCTGGTCTTTACCTGCGACACCGTGCAGGGGCCTGCCTGAATGACGGTGACGGGAACGACGTTGTCGTTTTCATCCCACACCTGCGTCATCCCGATCTTGCGGCCGAGAATCATGCTGACCATTCCTGGTCCTTTCCTTTGGCGGTCATGGGCTCGTATCGGGCACACCC
>JAFWLX010000225.1 GCA_017510875.1 Atopobiaceae bacterium
TCATTGCCTACACCACACAGGGGTCAGGTAAAGTGGCCGCACGAGCGCTAGAGGCCATGAAGCTTGCTGCCAAGACTGGTCGCGAACAGTGCTTTGACTTCATCATTCACAACACATTCTGCTCGGTTATTACAAAGTTTGTGGCAAAGACCGATAATCGCGAGGCGTTTCTGCACATTGTCACCAGCATTGACAACGCGCCGCAAATAACCGAGAACACGCTGCTCACCGCCATTCTTGCCAACCCCGACAGGAAGTACTTCTGGAAGGACAACCAGCGACGCTTTCTTGGTGCCAACCAGGCGTTTCTCGACTACTATGACTTCCCGGGCCTTGGCACCATCTTGGGCAAGACCGACGAGGACATGGGATGGCATGTTGACAACGACCCCTTCCGCAACGACGAGCTACGCGTGCTGCGAGGCGAGACCATCTTTGATGCAGATGGCGTCTGCATGCAAAGGGGTAAGTACCGCAGGATTCGTGCCAACAAGCGCCCGCTGTACTCCAACGGCGCCATCATTGGACTGGTAGGATACTTTGAGGACTTGGGACCCTACGAGCCGGATGCGAACGGGGATGAACAGGAGCAGCTAGCTCCCTAAACAGGAGCAAAACAGCTAAACTAGTGATTGGTCCCATTTCATGAAATATGAAGCTCTTTGTCTAGCTACGACAGTCGTGCCAAGCAGGCGCATCTAGACGTTTTGGCACGAACGGAGGATGCCATGACCTCGGATAACGGTTCTCAAGCTCACTATGTACCAAGAGCGTCTGCCCTGAGCAGGGCAGCCTTTGCCGAGGAGATAGACCTTAACTACGTAGGCATCTTTAATGGCTCGCACGCTATGTGTTACCTCAACCTCATCCATGCCAAGCACTACATTCGCATAAGAGGCATCGAAGAGGGCGATAGGATGTTCCACGCGGTTTTGGAACGTCTGAACAGACTTGCGTATCATGGCCTTGTGGGTCGCTACGAGGGGCATACCCTGGTGCTGGTTGTCAGCATAGACCAGATTGCCACCCTGCCAGATTTCGTCAACTCACTGTTGCCCACCTTTGGCGAGGACGAAGGCCTTGCCGCCAAGATAGGCTATGTGGTTTGCAAAAGCCCCCTTAGCGTGTACGAGAGCATGCAGCGAGCCAAGTTTGCCTGCGAGAGCATTCAACACGTATCTGGCGTCTATCTGCAGGCCTTCACGGATAAGGTCGAGGAGGCCTATCTCAAGCGATCGTACGTGGTTGACCATCTTGACGAGGCGATAGCAAATGGCGAGATTCAGGCGTGGGCACAACCCATCATTCGCATTCTCACCGAAAGGGTCTGCGAGGTCGAGACGCTTGCGCGCTGGCAGAGCGAGCGCTATGGCTTTTTGCGGCCTGACGAGTTTATCGGCGTACTCGAGCAGCATCGCATCATCCACAAGCTTGACCTTGAGGTGTTTCGTCTGGGCTGCGCCCAGTGGAGCGAGGCACGCCAACAGGGCATAGACGTGCCCTTTGGAATCAACCTCTCTCGCCTTGACTTCGAGCTTTGCGACATATACACCGAGATTCGCTCGATCATGGCTCGCTACCAAGTGCCCGTTGACCGCGTGCACATAGAGGTGACCGAGAGCATCCTTGCACGCAATAACGACACGGTCACCGAAGGCGTTCAGCGTTTTCGCAAGGCGGGCTTCGAGCTGTACATGGATGACTTTGGCAGCGGCTACTCGTCACTAGGCCAGCTTGCCCGCCTTGACTTTGATGTGGTCAAGATCGACAAGAGCATGATTGACGACATCGATCACGACGAGCGTGCGCGTGCCGTGCTTGCCGACACCGTCACCATGGTCAAGCGCCTGGGCATGCAGACCCTCTGCGAAGGGGTAGAGACCAAAGACCAGCTTGAGTTCTTGCAGGCCGTAGGCTGCGAGAAGGCCCAGGGCTTCTACATCAGCAAGCCCACGCCACACGACAAGACCATGGCCACTCTTGAGCAGCAGGCTCGAACCTTCGAGGACCTTGAGGACAACGACTACTACGATGCCATAGGGCAGATCAACCTTATCGAAGGCACCAGCGCCGATGTCCACGGCATAGAGGCTGCCACATTCCTGGGGCGTCTCCCTGTGGCGGTGCTGGAGTTTGGCGAGACCGACATAAAGCTGCTTACCAGCAACTATGCCTATTTGGAGCTGCTCAGGCGCATGGGCTTCGACAGCTTTGAGAGCTTCATGGAGTTTACCTTGCACGAGGACATCGAGGTAAACAGGCGAGCCCTCCATGCGGCAAAACGCGCACGCGATACCGGCAGGGAACAGGTCTTTGACTTTATCGTAGGCGGCGTCTACTGCTCGACCACCATCCGTCTCGTTGCCAAGACCCCACGTCACGAAGCGTATCTGACCATGGTGACCAGCATGGAAAACACCCCGCAGGTCACCGAGCGCACACTGCTGGCGGGACTCCTTGACACAAGCGGGCTCAACTTCTTCTGGAAGGACACGCAACAGCGCTTCTTGGGCGCCAACCAGCGCTTCCTCGAGTACTACGGCATCGCAGACATCGAGAACATCCTTGGCAAGACCGACGAGGAGATTAACTGGAGCGAGCAGGAGGACCCCCTGCTCAAAGAGGAGCCGCAGGTACTTGAAGGCAAGTCGATATCCGACGTAGTTGCGGTATGCCAGTGCAAGGGAGAGCTGCGTGACATTGTGGCCGCACGCCAGCCCCTCTATTCCAACGGTGCCGTTGTAGGACTCGTAGGCTTCTTTGCCGACATTGGCCCGCATACGGCAGA
>JAFWLX010000226.1 GCA_017510875.1 Atopobiaceae bacterium
CACGCAACGCGCGGGCTCAACCATCCCTTCCGCACTGCACTCAGCAACGCGCCGCGGTTCTCCCTCACAAACCGCCGTGCCTCGCCCAGGTACGTCTCCCACACCGCACGCTCGCCAAACACCAGCGTCCGCGTGCACAGCCCGGAATACAGCCACGCGACCTTCACCGGCGCGTAAGCCGCAAGCCCCTCGCCCCACTCCCCAACAGCACTCTCGAAGTGCCGAATCGCCGCAAGGTTGTCTCGCAGCAGCTGCTCATCGGGCTCGATCGGGTTACAGATCGACCCAACACGCTGCGTGTAGCCATACAGCGCCGCCTCGACCAAGATGACTTCAGACAGCCGCAGCACGACGTCCGCCGAAGCCCAGCCAAGAATTCCAGGTAATTCGTTGAGCCGCAATTGGCATAAGTGACTGTTCCAAGCCACCCTCTTCTGGCAGACTACTTACTCAGATCCGCACCCTCGCAGCGCCTCAGGGCTGACCAAACCGCCCAAATCCTGCTGACCACGGTGCGCACTACACTGCGACTGTCAAGGGCAGCTCCCAATGAACATCAAAATACGTAGAAGAATGCGTGGCAGATTGCTTGGACTCCCTCATCAATCAGACCCTCGAAAGCTGCGAGGTCATCTGCATCGACGAGGAATCCACCGACGGCACGGCCCAACTCCTAGACGACTACGCTTCCCGCTATGCAAACATCCGCGTTTACCACTTCGAGAACGCGGGGTTCTCGGTCGCGCGCAACCGCACCTGAGATAAGAAAGATCGTACTACCAATACTATGCAAGCAAATCGCCTAGTGATAACTCTCCTGACGCTCTCTGCCTGTGGGCATCGTATGCTCGTATTGCCTTCGTCAGACTCTCAATCGTCCAATACTCAGCTAAGTAGCTCGCACTTTTGATGTCATGCAGCTTGAGTTCCCCTTTGCAGAACTCACTTGGGCGCAATTGTCTATTCTTTCTTGAGCAACGGAGCCAATCTTCGTAGGCATTCTCAGCGTGGATTACGAGCATTTCAATCTCGGGCCGCGTGTAGAAGTTCTCCACCACACACGAATCCACCCACCTTCTAGGCAGGATAAAACGAGGCGCTCTGCTGTCTATGATGCGTGCCAACAATAGACCAGACGACCCGTTGGCCGTATAGCTGGTTCCGAAGAAGCGTTGCGCTATCTCTTCCGGCTTGCGCAGACGCGTATACGGCTTGAAATAGATGGGATCTTGGACTATACGATCTTTGGCAATCTTTAGTGCATTTTCGCTGACGAGTTTGTCGACCACGACGCCTTCGGCCGCTCCTTCACACGAGAACAGAACGAAATGAGAGCTCAGGTCATCGGCGATTTCATGCCCCCTCATTCACGTACCTCCTCACGTAGTCACGCATGGCCTGCACGTCAGGATAGCGCGGCATAGTGCCCTTTATTAGATCAGAAAGGACAACCTCGCTTTTCTTGTTCTCGATACGATGCACCCTGATCGAGTACTTAATTACGTCGGTTATCTGATCCTCGCCGCGCACCAAAAGATACACGTTATCCTTACGATGCAGGACATCTAGCAGCTCTGGATAATGCGTAGTGAAGACGAGCTGGGCCCCATGAGGATTTGTAATTGGCGACGCAAAAAGCTCGATAACGGTGGAAACAAGGGAACGATTGATGGCCTCTTCCATTTCATCAACAAGAAGGAACCCTCCTTGCGAAAGCACCCCAGTAGCGCAGTGTACCATCTCGGCACCATACACGGTTCCACGAGACAAGAGCATGGAGGCCACGTTTCGATCTACCACGCGAACGGGCTCGCCCTTGAACTGCAGCACGTATACCTCGTTTTCAGGGTCCCATTCAAGACGCTCGACGCTCGAGTCGAACGCCTGGACAACTGGAGAAGCCAGAGTCTGGACGGGCAGCCCCCTATACAACGATGCGGTGCGAGGAACCATTCTTCCGGTAACGATGGTGACAATAGAACGATCGTCACCAAGGAGCCTCAGCTCTGACTCAGTTAGAGTCGTTCCATCATGGTTGCCATGACGTTGGCAAACAATCTCAGCCACCGCTTTAAATGAAGCGGAATCAGAGATCATCTTGCGGTTCACGCGAGCAGTGCCAAGTCTCCACAAGGTCTCGTCGACAAACCTAAACCCAAACATCGATGAAGGACCAGCGAAAAGCCTCCTCTCATCGCGCTCGAGCGCTGATTCCAATAGATAGAACGCGTTGTCATGCCAGAATGTTGCCTCCATTTTTAGCGATGTGCCCACTTTGCCCATGGTAAGGTCCTGACCTCGAAAGGCACGCATAGTCACCTCTCCGGCCAGAATGTCCAGGACGAAATGTAAGAGATTGAGAACCGTCGTTTTGCCCGAAGCGTTTACTCCCGCTATGCCAACAACGTTCTGCGAGTATATGGACCCTGCCTCGCCAACGTGATAGACGTCAGCTGTGGGAAGACCATCATCGGCTTTGGGCACCCTGTCAGAAGCGTACAAATCTAGTGCAAGGCAGTCGTTCCTGAAGAGATTTGCGCCGTGAATTGTCACTTTTAGCAATCGCATGACTTGTCCTTTGTCTCATTGATAAACATCTAGAATGTTTATCATTGTACATACCGATACCAAATCGCTTCTATTCGTACAGGCGAACGGCCCAAAAGTGTCTGTGTCCGCAGTCAGGCTCTCGATGGGTCTGCGACAAGAGTGTTGGTGGGTATGAGAGAGCATGATGCTTCGGCGTCCTCTCTCTGGCCGAGGCAGCCACGCCCATGCTGGAGGTCGACGGGGTGGACCGAGACGTGACCACCTGCCCCATCGGCGAGGCGGTGGTCGGGGTCACGCTCGTCAACGGGCTGGTGACAACCTTCGACGAAGGGACGGCCGTGGTCAGACGCGCGTACACACAGGCGATAGCCTTCGAGCTCCAGTCGGGCGACCTCCTGGCGCTCGACAAGGGCGCGTGGTTCGGCGAGATGATTTCCATCGCCATGGGGACGACGCTGGGCGACCTCGTCTACGACGACTCGGCCAACTGGAAGACGACCCCGAGGAGCCGTCGGTCCACTTCACGTGGGAGGGGGACCTCGTCAGGATCTAGGCCGAGCGTGATTGCAATGGTGAGGGTACAGCTTCAGCTGTTGCTGACGTCGCGGTGGCCGTTCAGGTCAACAACTGCAGAAGGTGAACGGCCGCCCAACTGATGGAGCCGATGGCTCGAGTGTCCCATAGGGCTGGACCCAGCGGAATCAGACCAAACAGGGGCGTGAAACGTCCGGTTGGGCGGGGGGCCAGCGCAACCGGACGAACGGGGGCTCAGGACGTCTGGTTGGACGGGAATCCAGCTCAACCGGACCAAAACCTGCCGAGAAACGTCCGGTTGGGCGGGGAGGCGGCGGGAACTCCAAAGCGGGGTGGGGCTACCTCCGCAGGTGGCGGGGGCGATACGCCCGACGGCCAACCCGGACAGAAGCCTCCGTCCTGATTGTCCGGGAGAGGGCATAGCCTAGGGCGGCGCCGAGGGTGTTGTCCAGGATGTCGTCGAGCTCGAAGAGCCCGACGCGCAGCATGAGCTGCGACAGCTCGACGCACAGCGAGCACGCGG
>JAFWLX010000227.1 GCA_017510875.1 Atopobiaceae bacterium
GGGACGGTCCCCCAACCCACGTTGGCGACAACGTGGATTGGGGGACCGTCCCTTTTTCCACGCTAGCCTTACGTAACCCTGTCGCAACTGCCCAACTGTGGGTAAAATAGTCCAAGTTGGCTACAAGGAAACGGTTGACATGAGGAAGTACGCACGGCTTCTTGCTTCATACGCGGCTATTGCCATAACGGGAATGGTTCTCTACACCCCATGGTTGGTGGGCCTCACGCCCAGCGACCCCAGCATTCTGCGGGCGGGTCTCTCGGTTATCAGCGGCATCCTGCTGACGGTGGCCTTTGGCGCGTCAACCTACGCCTACCTCAAAGAGCCGGAGTATCGCCTGCTGGAGTCAAGCGAGGTCAACGAGCCCGACGACGTTCTCCCGCAGCTGCGCCAGTTTACCGAGCTCCCGGCGGTGGGTGGCTTTGCCGCCGAGGCCGTCTCGCAGATAGAGAGCATGGATCGTCGCCATCGCCGCCTGAACCAGGTGATAGATTCCACCTTTGGCCCCGAGAGCCTGAGCCACGACAAGTTTGTGGCCGTGGTCGATGCCGCAGAGCGCACGCTGCTCAAAAACTGCGCCCTGCTCTCAAACCGCATCCAGGCCTTTGACGTGGACGGGTATCGTTCCAGCCAGCGCCGCCTGCTCAAGCCGGCCGACACCGACACCCTAGGCGAGGAGCGCCAGCGCGTGTACAACGACGCCCTTGACGACATGCGCCAGGTCATCGATGCAAACGAGCGCCTGCTGCTAGAGATGGGCAAGCTCGAGATGGAGCTCTCGGACCTAGAGTCCGACGACAACCGCGAGGACAACACGCAGATGCTCGAAGAGGTGCAGGGGCTTTTGGAGCAGACAAAGTACTACCGGTAGACGCATGTGGCGCATCTTGGTCAAGGAGGAAGCATGAGCCGCAAGAACAGCAAGTCAATCATCTTGGTTGTGGCAGGCATCGTGGTGGTGAGCGCTGTGGTGTTTGGTGCGTTCTACCTCGCGCGCAACGTGTTTGTGCCCAAGAACGTGCGCACGGTAGAGGACGCAACCTCAAGCCTGCAGCGCATGGTCAACCAGATTGACCCCCAAACCGCAACGCCCAAGAAATCCTCGGTGGAATACACCGAGCAGACCGACACCACGGCAGAAGAGCTGCCCGAGCTAGAGAACAACAAGGTCACGGCCAAGGCCACAACCGACCTCTACGCCGAGATCTGGTGCTCGCCCGAGAAGGCTGGCAGTGGCACCGACGGCTGGATGCGCGAGCTTGCCGAGCAGTTCAACGCGGCAGGGTACCAGGTTGACGGCCAGCGCGTCTCGGTGCAGATCCGCAACGTCTCCAGCGGCTTGGGCAACGACTACATAACCACAGGCAAGGCCATCCCCGACGGCTACACCCCCTCAAGCCGCCTGTGGATTGACATGCTTGCGGCAAAGGGCATCAACTGCGACTACGTGCGCGAACGCACGGTGGGCAACGTGGCAGGCTTTCTGCTCAACAAGAAGCTCTACGACTCGCTGGTAGAGAAGTACGGCCAGGCCGACCTTAAGGCGCTGACCGAGGCCACGGGCGACGGCCTGCTTACCATGGGCTACACCAACCCCTTTACCAGCAGTACCGGCCTTAACTTCCTGATCTCGACCCTTCAGCGTTATGACCGCAACGACCCCCTGTCCGAGTCGGCCGTAGAGGGCTTCCGCAAGTTCCAGGCAAACGTGCCCTTTGTGGCCATGACCACCGTGCAGATGCGCGACGCCGCAGAGCGTGGCTCGTTTGACGGCCTGGTGCTTGAGTACCAGCTGTACCAGAACGACGCCGTGCTCAACAAGGCGTACAAGTTTGTGCCCTTTGGCTACCGTCACGACAACCCGCTGGTGGTGACCCCCTCAACCAGCGACGCAAAGCGCCAGATAATCGAGCTCTTTGCCACCTACTGCGACGAGAATGGCGCAGACCTGGCCAACCGCTACGGGTTCAACGGCCTTGACGACTACAAGAGCGAGAACCCCGAGGTTGACGGAAACACGCTGATCAGCGCCCAGAAGCTCTACAAGGACAACAAGGACAACGGCAAGCCCGTGGTGGCCGTGTTTGTGGCCGACATCTCGGGCTCGATGGACGGCGCCCCGCTGCGCGCCCTGCAGGAGTCGCTCATCAACAGCATGCGCTACATCAACAGCAACAACTACGTGGGCCTGGTGTCCTACTCTGACTACGTGACCATCGAGCTGCCCATTGCGCAGTTTGACCTTAACCAGCAGGCGTACTTTAAGGGCGCCGTCGAGTCGATGCGCGCGGGCGGCGGCACCGCAACCTTTGACGGCATCTGCGTTGCCGCCGACATGGTGCAGAAGGCCCTGGCCGAGCACCCCGACGCCAAGCCGCTGATCTTTGTGCTCTCGGACGGCGAGACCAACTCGGGCTATGACCTAAGCGACGTGAGCGGCATCCTCAAGGCGCTGCGCATTCCCGTGTATACCATAGGCTACAACGCCAACATCGACGCCCTCAAGCAGATCAGCTCGATCAACGAGGCAGCAAGCATCGACGCCTCGACCGATGACGTGGTCTACCAGCTTAAGAACCTGTTCAACGCAAACATGTAGGAGAAAGGCATTGCCATGAGTTTTGATCTTGAGATTCCAGATCCAGATGAGGTTAAGGCCATCGTCAAGCAGCAGACTGCCGTAACGGACAACTACGCAAAGGCCGTGGACGCCGCTGCCGTGGAGAAGGGCGAAGAGATTTCCAACGTCAACCTCGACTCGTTTGTGGACCGCGCCGAGATAAGCAAGGCCATCAACGACCTGGGCCTTGACATCATGGAGCGCTCGGCGGCCAAGAACGCCATTCTGGCCAAGCGCGTGGGCGACCTCTCGCGTGGGGGCAGCGAGACCGGCGAGGTGGCAAAGAACCTAGAGGATCTGGCCATTCGCATGCGCGACCTTGACCCCTCGGGCATCGACTTTGCCAAGCACGGGCCCTTGAGCGGCATCTTTAACCCGGTGCGCCGCTACTTTGAGCGCTACAAGAGCGCCGACGCCGAGATTGCCGAGATCGTGAAGTCGCTTGAACGCGGCCGCACCACGCTTAAGCAGGACAACGTGACCCTCGAGCTTGAAGAGGGAGCCATGCGCGACCTTACCAAGCAGCTCAATCAGAAGCTAGAGATGGCGGTGGATCTGGACGCGTACCTTACCGCAAAGGTGGACGAGCTGCGCGCCATGGGCACTGACGAGGAGCGCGTCAAGTTCCTAGAGGAAGAGGTCATCTTCCCGCTGCGCCAGAAGATCATCGACTTCCAGCAGCTGTTGGTGGTAAACCAGCAGGGCATCGTTGCCATGGACGTGGTGCGCCGGAACAACCTAGAGCTGGTGCGCGCCGTCGACCGCGCCGAGCACGTGACCGTAGCGTCGCTGCGCACGGCCGTGACGGTGGCAGGCGCGCTGTACAACCAGAAGATCGTGCTGGACAAGATCTCGGCGCTCAACAGCACCACCAGCAACATGATCGAGGCAACCTCGCGCATGCTCAAGGAGCAGGGCGTGCAGGTGCAGCGCCAGGCCACCGAGGCCAGCGTCTCTCCCGAGGTGCTGAAGCAGGCCTTTGCCGACGCGCTCTCTGCCCTCAACGACATATCCGAGTACAAGCAGCGCGCCCTGCCGCAGATGCAGCGCACGATTGCCGACTTCCGTGCCATCGCCGACGAAGGCGAGCGCAAGCTCCAGCAGATGGAAGACGCCGGCGCGTTTGAGTTCTAAAACCAGCCACCCACGTGGATTGGGGGCATGCCAGGGGGACGGAGGTTTTGGCATGAAGACCACATGCCAAAACCTCCGTCCCCTTGGCATGCCCGCCGCGAAGGGACGGTCCCCCAATCCACGCGGCCTGTAGCCCCCAACTTGTGTGCAACCCAAAAAAGTTGCCCGTTGCTTGTTGACGTGCGCCGCGCTTCTGGTTATAGTAAACAAGCTTGCAAGCGAGCAAGCACTCGGCTGGGTAGCTCAGTTGGTAGAGCAGGGGACTGAAAATCCCTGTGTCGGGGGTTCGACTCCCTCCCCAGCCACCATTTAAACCAAGAGCGCTCCATCAGGGGCGCTTTTCTTGTCTCTGGGTGTGGCGGGGAGTCGAACCCGAAAGGGCGCAAGTGCCCTGTGGGCACTTGCGGGCTGAGGCCGAAGGCCGAACCCTA
>JAFWLX010000228.1 GCA_017510875.1 Atopobiaceae bacterium
CGATGGCAAGGGTGTCCGTCGCGAGGCGGAATCCGAAGGAAGCCGGAGGCGAAACCTCGGCCCGAGGGACACGAACCGCATAAGGCGGGCGCGGCGGGTAAGGCTGCGAATCAAGCCGAAGCCCGATAGCTGCACGGAAGTCGCGCGCGTAGATGCGGCGGGCACATGAGGCGAAGGGGGTGTGACTTACCCCGGGAGGCCTCACGGGCGGGAAGGAGAGGCAAAGGGGTCGGCCGACCCCCGAAGAAGGGCAACGGCGACGGGCCGCCCGTAGCAACAGCGAACCGTGAGGAGTCAGCAGAGGCCATAGTAGCGGCGACGCCGGCCGCGAAGGGCCGAACCCAGACGGAGGGAGTCACCGAGGGAGACCATGCGTGCGGATGATGGCAGACAACTTCGAACCGGATTCGAGGGCCAGCCGGGAAGGGCAGGGGCGGAACCCCGAGAGATACCGGAGGCGCCGACGCGCGCGCGGAGCACCGAAGCGGACGAACCCGACGCGACGCAAGTCGGTAACACCGAGGACCTGCTCGAACGCATCTGCTCGCGCGAGAACATGCAGCTGGCATGCGAGCGCGTGGTCAGGAACGGGGGCGCGGGCGGCGTGGACGGCATGGGCGTGGCGGAGCTGCCCGCGTGGCTCGACGCCAACCACGGCGCGCTCACGGACAGGATTCTCAAGGGGAGGTACCGGCCAAAGCCGGTGCGAAGGGTGGAGATACCCAAGAGGGAGAGGGGCAAGGTCAGGCTGCTCGGCATCCCCACCTGCGTGGACCGCATGGTCCAGCTGGCCGTCGCGCAGCAGCTGACGCCCATATTCGAGCCGAGGTTCCACGAGGACAGCTACGGCTTCCGCCCCGGCAGGTCGGCTCACGACGCGCTGCGCGCCGTCAAGCGCCACGCCGATGCGGGCAACGTATGGGTGGCCTCCATGGACCTCGAGAGGTTCTTCGACACCGTGAACCAGTCCAAGCTCGTGCAGCTGCTCTCCGACGCGCTCGCCGACAAGCGGGTGGTGTCGCTCGTGCACCGCTTCCTCATGTCGGGCGTCGTGGTGGACGGCATCGTGGGGGAGACCGTCGAGGGCGCCCCGCAGGGAGGCCCGCTGTCGCCGCTGCTCGCCAACGTCCTGCTCAGCGAGCTGGACTGGGAGCTTGAGCGGCGCGGCCACGCGTTCGTCCGCTACGCCGACGACTTCATCATCATGAAGCGCAGCCGCAAGGCGGCGGAGAGGGCGATGGAGTCGGTGACCAAGTTCGTGGAGTCGAGGCTGTTCCTCAGGGTCAACCGCGAGAAGTCGTTCGTGGCGCACATAACCCAGCAGGTCGGGTACCTCGGGTACTCCTTCGGGATGCGCAGGGATGCTGACGGCGTGGTCAGGCTGCGCATGCAGGTGCACCGGAGCTCGGTCGAGTCACTGAAGGGCAAGGTGCGCGAGATTCTCTCGCGCTCCAACGGATGGTCGCTGGACTACCGCCGGTACCGGCTGCGCTGCCTCGTCTACGGCTGGGTGGGCTACTTCCGCCTGGCCGACATGCGGGGGCTGCTGCGCGACCTCGATTCGTGGGTTCGACGGAAGATACGATGCGTGTACTGGAAGTGCTGGAAGCGGATTCGGACCAGGCTCCGCGCCCTCCTGCGCCTTGGAGTCGCATGGGGACAGGCATGGCAGTGGGCGAACTCGCGGAAGGCATACTGGCGCGTGGCGGGCAGCGGCATCCTCGACCGTGCGCTCAACAACGCCAAGCTCGTAGAGCTGGGCTGGCCCCCCTTCTGCCCTCGTTACCTGCAGGTGAAGTGTTAAGTCCGGGAACCGCCGTGTACCGAACGGTACGCACGGTGGTGTGGGAGGACGGCGCGCCGATAAACGGCGCGCCTCCTACCCGATCGCAGCTGCCGCGCCGTAAGGGCGGAGCGCTTAGCCGAAGCGGAGCCTGAAGGTCACCGTGGCAGCCGGTCTGTGGGGTGTGCCCGGTGCCCGTGGTCCGGGTTGCCCGCCCCCTCGACCCACAGACACCTGGGCAGTCGTTTACAATGGAGGCATTCCTACCTTCAACACGAGGAGTGCCCATGCGCTGCGAGAAGTGTGGTAACGAGATACCGTCGTTTGCCGTGTACTGTCCGTATTGTGGTGCTCATGTAGACGATACCGAGGAGCCTACCGACTACGAGTACGAGGCCTTTATCAGCTATCGTCACCTGCCTCAGGACCGCGCGGCGGCCACTCGTATCCAGCGACTGCTTGAGGGTGCAAACATCCCCAAAGAGCTGCGCAATCCGCCCGAGAAGAAGCGCATGGGCAAGCTCTTTCGCGATGAGGACGAGCTCACCGCAACGGAGTCCCTTTCCGACACCATCGTCGAGGCCCTTAAAAAGTCCCGCTATCTTATTGTGGTGTGCACGCCCGACACCCGTAAGAGCGATTGGGTGCTACGCGAGGTCGAGACCTTTGCCGCGCTGCACGGGCGTGATCATGTTCTTACGGCACTTGCCGCAGGCGAGCCCTCCGAGAGCTTCCCGCCGCTTCTCCTCTCACGCTGGGTCCCCGACGAGGAGACGGGGGCCTACCACGAGATCCCCTCCGAGCCGCTTGCGGCCAACCTGCGCCCCGAGAACAAGCGCGGCCATAGTCGCGAGGTCATACGGCTGCAGGCTACAATGCTTGGGTGTGGCTACGATGACCTGCAGCAGCGCATCCGCATGCGTCGCATGCGCATGAACGTGGCGATTGCGGTCGCACTGATGCTGGCCGGTCTCGCCTTTGGCGTGTTTGCCCTGGCGCAGAGGGCAGAGACCCAGATAGCCTACTATGTGGCTCTGCGCAACGAGTCAGAGCTGCTGGCGCGAGAATTCGAGAATTATCTCAATAGCGGCAAACGTATCGAAGCTTTGCGGAGTGCCTACGACGCCCTGCCGACCGATGACGATGACCGCGTTTTTGTACCCGAGGCCCAGCTGGCTCTTGAGCGTGCGCTAGACATCTTTCCCAGGACGACACCTTGGGTGGCATATAGCATTGATGGAGTAAGCAAGGTATATGACAGTTGCGACGGGATTCAGGCAACCGTGGAATATGGGAGCACCGTTGTCCTAAGCGATACGGTGACAGGCGCAAAGAAGCTCTCGATAGGACTTCCAAAGACAACTGCAACCGATGAAGAGTTTGCGTCGTTTACGGCACAGATTGTGTTGGGCCTCAAGTTTGGTGATGGCACGCTTGTCTGCAAGCGCAGTCAAACGATGAATTGCTTTGACGTAGAAACGGGCAAAGAGCTTTGGAGCATTGAGGCAGACACGAATCTTGATGATGTCACCAATATCCTGTATCTCAAGAACTCTCATCAGTTTGTCATCTCCACAGTTAGCATGTCAGAGGACAAATACGCACTGTCCTTTTTGTTCTATGACGAAAAGACGGGTCAGCTTGCACGGACGGTCACCATTGAAGATGCGCCTACGGCCAGCTACCCACGGTTGGTGGCTGTCTCGCCCGACGAACGCTACATTGCCGCACTGCTTGAGAACTACGGCGTGACAGACTCGGGGAGCGTTGCGGGAATAGCTCTCTTTGCAAACGAGCCGACCGAGGATAGGGCGCCGCAGATTCTTATAGCGCCGTGCTCGCGCAAGCATGGGCGAGACATCGACTTTGTCAACGATGCCATCGTTGTGGTATGTGCGGACGACACGGAATATCCGGATGAGGATACGCTCGATGACGCGCCAACCGTCAATGTCAGCTATGAATGCTTTGACCTTACACTCAACCGTTTGTGGAAGCATGACGAGGCTTGCGAGTACCAGCTTGTTGATGGCGAATACCACAGTGCTGGTGACGCTAGTGTCGTAGGTGTTGTCACCGAGGGCCTTGACCCCTCGCCACAGATTGTCTGCACATGCAATGACGCGTTTATGACGCTTGAAGCCGCAACAGGAGATCTTTACCGATGGGTGCCTGTGGGCGCCCCCCTTGCCGGTGCCATCCTTGCGGGTGATGCGGGGGAGTTCTGTGTGGCGGGGTGCACGAATGACGGCGATGTCTTTGTGCGATCTCCTCTTACCAACACTCTAAAAAAAGACGCGATGCTTCATGCTTCCTTCAGTCAGTCGATTAGTTTTGCCCACCCGATTATGAATGGGGGCGAGTTTGCTGGCTTTGCCGCATGGGACAACGAATCGCGCAGCTACCTGATCTTCATGCTCGACGATCTTGCAGGCAGGGGCACACAGAGGTCCAGCACAAACGTGGACGGCTCCGTTAAAACCAATGGCAGCAATCTGGTTGTAACTACTACAGACAGCATAGTCATGGTTGACCCCAACAAGTATGAGGCGCTTTGGACTGTGAAGAAATCTTCCCTTGACTTGGGTGATTCAAAGATTCGTACGCTGTTTACGCCCACATCGGTAATCGCATACAGTGTGGAAGAAACCAACGATACAACCTTGACGCTCAGGCTTGCCGAACTCTCGAATAAGGACGGCTCCGTGGTGGTAGCGTGGTCGATACCATGGTCCAATACGCATGGTGCATCACCTGAAAGTCTATGGATTGTTGACTATAACAAAAGAAAAGACGACAAACGTTTTGTGGCCATAACAGATCTTTTCTCCTGCGAGGTCGTGGACCTCGACACGCAGGAAAAGGTCTTGGAGGTAAGTGACGAAGGCACAAGCGCCACCATGTTCGCAGATGTCATGCTTGCGCAGGATAGCCTCATCATTGTTGAAGAGGCGGGATCGTTCGAGCGCTTAGAACACTTCTCCTTAGAGACAGGCGACGAGATTGGTGGCTACCTCTCTCAGGCGGCTATCGAGAACATGCTTGTGACTTCGACGATAGCGTTTCTTGACGAGGATCGATCGGTCATTGCCGTACGTTGCCTTGATGGCGTAGTGAGGGCCTACAACACCCATGACGGGTCGTACGTGTGGAGCTCTGACCCCGCGATAAAGAACATCCAGTTTTTGTGTCGGGCAAATGACGAATACTTCATGGTCCAGGACTTTATGGGGTGCTGCTGCCTGCTTAAGAGTAGCGACGGACAGTGCAGTATGAGCTCTAACGTGACGTTTCCTGTCATGCAGTCGTGCGAGCGCCCGGATGACGGCAGCGGTACTGTCATCCTTAGTTATAAGCCAAAAGGTGCTGGTGGTACCTCCTCTTTGGTAATGTTTGCCTGGGGAGATTCCTATTTTGGACCTATCAGCGAGGTTAACTATGGAGTCCTGTTCTCGCCTGACGGCAAGAGCGTTCTGATCGACGCTCCGTGGAACGACGACTTCATCGTGTACGAGCGCTTGTCACGCGAAGACATGATGAAGCGTGCGAAGGAGCTGATCGACTCGTATGACGGTGATGCCGGCTAGTGGGACAGAAGGGGGCAGCCCCTTTCTGTCCCCCTAGCTACGGTGACGGTCTTCCACAATCTGTTTGAGGTGATGCACAATCACGTCGTCAAGGCGCTCGTATTCCTTGTCGGTGGCCTTGTTGGTTACGGGGTACACAAAGTCGCTGGTAGCCTGCAGGTCCTCAAAGGGCACGAGGCACACGTGCTGGCGCGAGAGGCGATTCTGGTTCTCGTGGGTAGCCTCATAGAACGCATGGAAGGTCTGCTCGTCGGCAAGCTCGTAGCCTTCGGTGCGTATGTAGGCGTTCCAGCGGTCGTGTTCCATCTTAGAGAGCCAGCGCAGCTCGTCGGGCGATGCGTTGTCCACGTAATCCTGGAACTGGTCAACCAGTGCGCTCAAGGCCGTCTTGCGCATATTTGCACCGGGCGCGCCATAGTCTAGCGCAAAGCTCACCAGCTCGCCCTGCCACTGTGACGTGAGCACCTGGGGTAGCTCCACGTCCGTAGGCCCGTAGAGGGCACAACGCCGCAGATAGGCAAACAGGTTGTACTTAAGGTGTATGGCGGTGGCTCTTGACGAGCGACGGTTGTACTCGTAGCGATTGTAGCCGGCGTCGGCTTGGCTACGCAGTTGCTGCGCCTCCTTGCTGTCGGGGTCGCCCAGGTCATAGCAGCCCCAGTAAGCGCGGTTGACGTTTTGCCCCATCAGGTCAAGGTGGGGCATCAGAAGGTTCTCGTACGAGTAGGTGTCGCTCTCGATGCCTATGGGCAGTATGTCGTAGGGCTCGCCCTTGCCGGTGGCCAGCTTGCCTGTGGCGTGAGCCAGCGACTTGTCCGAGATAATTGCGCAGATAAGGGGACGGTCCACGCGGTCGGGAGCCTTGTCTGCCTCAAAGCGGCCCTGCTCCAGAATTTCGCGCGTGCGGCGGGCGGCCTTGATGTTGGTCAGGTCGTCACCAAGCGCAATGATAAGATACGTGAGCTCGTCACGGTTTTCGTGCAGGTAGTCAAGGTACTCGCCCCGCTCGACGTTGACGCTGACAAAGTTGATGTGATAGGCGCTGTCTGCGTCGTTGCCGTTCAGGCGCAAGATCTCGGGGCAGTCCATGCGAAGCCGTTCTTTTATGCTTCCATCCGTGCTGATGACGTCGATGGTGTAGTCGATGTCATCCATTTGGCTGCACCACACGGCCGCCTTCAGAAACTCGCAGCCAATGGTGCCCGCTCCTATGATGGCAATGCGACGTTTGTGCTTGGTGTACAGCAGGTCATCGCGCTCGGGGACGCGGCTGCTGCTGGGTTTCTCCACCAAGAAGAGCGGGTACTTCCACAAAAACGACTCGATGGTGCTGCGCAGGCGATCAATGCGCCTGATCGATACCGGCGGCAGATCGCCGGGGGCAACCTTTGATGCAGCCGCTGCCGCCATGTCGTCAATAAAGATATCGGCCGTTACTGACGACGACATAACATAGACCTGCGACCGCGCAAGATGGCGCTGCTTCTTTTCTGTGCCTCCCACGCTGTTGTCTGCCAGCTTTTTGACAAAGGACAGGCCGCTTTGCAGGTTGGCCATCTCGTTCTCGCCGCTGATCACAAAGACCCTGCGCCTGTTTGTCTCGCTGAGGTAGTCAATCACCTTAATGATGGGCTGGGCAAGAAAGAGCATCTCTCGTGATACGGCCTTCTCAAGCAGGTTACTGTTCTGGCCTCCACCCTTGGCTGGTGACACCTGGTTGCTTGGGATGCTGGTGAATGCAATGAGGCATTGTTCGCTCTCGTCCAGATGCCGCTCATGCTCGTAGTGCTCTGTGATGCTCGAGGCCAGTGCGAGCGACATATCGTTGAGGTTCGAGAACACAAAGGTATCGCAGCCACGCGAGGCAAAGCGCAGGCGGGGAGAGCTCAAAAGACCTGTCACAAAGATGTAGATGCCCATAAGCGTGTCGATGGGCGCGGCCAGACGTGCCAGCGAGTTGGTGATGTCGTAGGCGTTGCAGAGGTCATCGTTGGGCAGGTACTGCGCTAACACGTTGCTTTGGACGCTGCTGCCTCCCTGAGCGCCAAACATGCGGATAGTAACCAAGACCGAATCAATGATGGGTACGTGTCCGTTGTACTTGACAATGCCCGACATCTCTTGCGAAAGCACGAGCAGGTAGGTGCCCACGGACAGCACGATGGTCGAGAAGGTCCAAGGCGAGAGGGGTATGCTCTCAAGAAAACGGACAAAGCGCTGGTTTCCCCGTGTGCCAAAGGCCAGCAGCATGCTCAGGACAGACGCCAACCAGCCTACGTAGACAAACACTTTTAGCGCCATGCTGAGGTTTTCCATGGTGTTGCCTCCTCGTCTTAGTGGTGGTCGCGATGGTTAGCCGCGGCAGGTCTCGCTTGAAATCACGCAGCGATTGGCAGGCATCCAGACGCTGCCCCACTCGATGGGCATGTCGTTCTCAAGGTATACAAGCTGGTCCATAACTAGCACGGGCGTATGCTCGTCGCATTGCAGCAGGTCACCGCGCAGTTTGCCAATGGTGCGGGCGCTGTACGAGACCTCCGAGCGGCCTATCCCCATGCCACTCAGGCGCTCGACCGCGGCAAAGAGCAGCTCGTGCTCGAGGTCTGCGGTGTCAAGCCCCGGGCAGGCCGAAAGCGACAGGTGGCTCTCTATGAGCATGACCGGAAGGCCGCCCACCTCGCGCACGCGCATGAGGTAGAGGTGGTCTTCGCCCTCTGCAATGTCCAGGCTTTGCGCGCAGACAGGCGCGGCGGGCTCCACGCAGTGCCGTACCACGCGGGTGGCATACACGATGCCCTGCGCACTCATTGACTCGCCAAACGAGAGCAGGCGGTTGGACGACGGGCGCGCCATGACGGGCTTGATAACAAACGTGCCGCGCCCGCGCTGCCGTACCAGCAGCCCCTCGTCTACCAGCTGCTGGATGCCCTTCTGCACGGTGCCGCGCGACAGGTGCAGCATATCCATAAGCTCGTGCTCGGAAGGAATGGGCTCGTCTACGCCCCACTCTTTTGAGTAAATCTTCTCGCGTACGTATTCGCTTACCTGCTTGTAGAGCAGCTGTCCCTCTGTCTTGCTAAAGCGCGGCATCAGCGCCTCGCTCCCCAGGCGGGATCGCCGGCGGTGTACGCCAGAAGGCCGGCGCGGATACGGTTGGTTACCTGCTCAAAGAGGGAAGAGAGAAACTCATCGGTAAGCATGAGGTAGGGGGGCGTCTCATCCAGGTGGTTCTCGCTGTTTTCGCGCACGATGCCCTCCATGACCTCTTGCGCTTGTCGTATGTCCTGCTCGCCAAGCGGGTAGGGTGAATACGTGGCGCATTGGCGCAGCACCTCGGGCGTGATGTGCGGTGAAAGGCTAATGTCAAGCGTGCGACCAAACAGATCAAAGTCGCTTTGCTTTTTGATGCGGGTTTCGGTGCCGGGCGCAATGCCATGCTCAAGCAGATAGTCGTTGGTGCGCATGTTGTAATCGTGGTCTGCCACAAGGTGCGCCCAAGACCCCAGCACAAGGTCGCTCACCTTGCCGTCTGGGCCCGGTGTGCCGTAACGCTCAAAGAACTCCCAAAAACGTGGCTCGGGCACAAAGTCGGGGCTGGCCAAGTGGGTGTCCTTGTACTTGATCTTTTTCGAGATGTTGGGCACCATGTAACCCACGTACAAGTCGGGCAAGAGGTTGCCCAACAAAAACGCGTCAACGTCGCAGATGCCAAGGGCGTCTGCTCCATTTTTGGCAAGCAGCCGCTCGGCGTGCGCGGTATGTATGTTCCAGCTAGGCATAATAGATGTATGGTATCACGAGTGACGCCTCGGGCCATGGCACGCCAGAGACATGCTACCCTTTACGGCTGGCCGGGACGGCCAACCTCGGGGCTCCGCTTCGGCTCACGCTCCGCCCTTACGGCGCGGCAGCTGCGGAACTCGCGTCCCTTAGGGGCGCTGCCCCTAAGGGACGCTCAAACAGTCCTCGCTAAGCGCCGCGCCGACGGGCGGAGCAGCCTCAGAAGGAGCCCTGAGGTTGGCCGTCCCGGCCAGCCGTAAAGGGTAGCATGTCTCTGGCGTGCCATGGCCCTTCTTATGAGAGGAGATTGACATCATGTCAAGTTATCGCATAGAGCACGACTCGATGGGCGAGATGCGCGTGCCTGCAGATGCCCTGTGGGGTGCGCAGACCCAGCGCTCGTATGAGAACTTTCGTATTGGCACCGAGTGCATGCCAGACGAGATAATTGCGGCCTTTGGCATTCTCAAGAAGGCGGCTGCCCAGGCAAACGTCGAGCTGGGCGTGCTTGACGCACGGGTGGGGGAGCTCATCTGTGACGCCTGCGACGAGCTGCTTGCAGGCAAGCTGGAGGGCAACTTCCCGCTTAAGGTTTGGCAGACCGGATCAGGCACGCAAAGCAACATGAACGTCAACGAGGTGGTGGCCACGCGGGCAAACCAGCTGGCTGCAGAGCGCGGCATTGCGCTGGAGCGGCCCATTCACCCCAACGACGACGTCAACTGCTCGCAAAGCTCCAACGACACCTTCCCCACGGCCATGCACATTGCCGCCGTGCTCGCGCTGCGCGACAGGCTCTATCCGGCAACAGATCAGCTGGTAGAGACCTTCAAGCGCCTGGAGGACGAGAATGCTGGTGTGGTCAAGAGCGGGCGCACGCACCTGCAGGACGCCGTGCCCATCGCCTTCTCGCAAGAGATCATGGGTTGGCGCGGGCTTGTAGAGGCGGCCGTCGAGCAGATTGTGATGTCAACCAAGCCCCTTCGCGCGCTGGCGCTTGGGGGCACGGCAGTGGGAACGGGCCTCAACGCGCCAGACGGATTTGACGTCTTGGTGGCTAAGAAGGTGTCCCAGCTTACGCAGGAGTCGTTTATCACCGACCCCAACAAGTTCCACGCGCTTACCAGCAAGGACGCGCTGGTCTTTAGCCACGGTGCCCTCAAGGCCCTGGCTGCAAACATGATGAAGATCGCCAATGACGTGCGCTGGCTGGCATCTGGTCCGCGTCTGGGGTTGGGGGAGATTCGCATTCCCGAGAACGAGCCGGGCAGCTCCATCATGCCAGGCAAGGTGAACCCCACGCAGTGCGAGGCGGTTACCATGGTGGCCGTGCAGGTGATGGGAAACGATGCGGCCGTAGGCTTTGCGGCCAGCCAGGGCAACTTCGAGCTCAACGTGTTCATGCCGGTGATTGCCTACAACTACCTGCAATCCGTGCGTCTTCTGGGCGATGCCATCCGCTCGTTTGACGAGCACTGCGCCTCGGGCATCGTGGCCAACAAAGAGCGCATGCACCACAACCTGTACAACTCGCTCATGCTGGTAACCTGCCTTAATCCCCACATTGGTTACGAGAATGCGGCTAAGGTGGCCCACAAGGCATACGAGGAGGACGTGAGCCTCAAGGAG
>JAFWLX010000229.1 GCA_017510875.1 Atopobiaceae bacterium
CTGTCACTGAATCGTGACAGAAAAGCCGGATGTTTTGATATCACCCCCGAAGCGTACCCCCACAGACCCCCGCGTCTCCACATGCTCCATGCAAATTGGCTTCCTGCGTATCCCCAGTGTTTCAATCTGCGCCACAAGCGCCTTTCTCCCTCATACTGTTGGGGTTATCAGCACAAAAGACTTGAGGGGCTCCGCACGCTGTCCGTCCCCTCACAAACTCACGGAAAGGAGTCCGGATGCAGCAACAAGCACCGAGCGATCTCACGCTGATCGAGCATACGCTCGACACGTACGCGTCAGTGCCGGGTAGCCTCATTGCCATCTTGCAGGAGACCCAGGATGCCTATGGGTACCTCCCCATGGACGCGATGGAGCTCATCTCGCAGCGCACCGGAGTGGCCCTGCCAACCATTGTGGGCGTTGCCACCTTCTACGCGCAGTTCAGGCTCGAGCCGGTGGGCAAGCACCTGATCATGCTCTGCCAGGGCACCGCCTGCCACGTAAACGGCTCTGAGCTCATCAGCAGCGCCATTACCAGCGAGCTGGGCATCGAGGACGGCCAGACCACTGCCGACGGCCTTTTCTCGCTCAAGCACGTAGCCTGTCTGGGATGCTGCTCGCTCTCGCCGGTCATGATGATCGACGGGCAGACCTATGGCTCGCTCACGCCCGACAAGGCCAAGAAAGTCCTGCGCACCATTGCCGAGCAGGACAAAGAGGGAGGTGAGTAAGGCATGAAGCTGATCATTGGAGAGGGCAGCTGCGGCCTTGCCGCCGGAGCTGGAGCAGTGCATGCCAAGCTCGAGGAGCTCTTGGCACAGGACAATCCCACGGCCGTCGAGCTGGGCATTACCGGCTGCATTGGCATGTGCTTCCTCGAGCCCATTGTTGACGTCTACGACGACGAGGGGGAGCTGCACCGCCTGGTCAGGGTGCAGGAGAAAGACTGCAAGACCATCTACGAGGCTGCCACCACCGGCAATCTCTCGCTGCTTGACAAGCTGCTCATCACGCCCGAGGACGCAGAGTTCCTGAGCAAGCAGACGCGCATTGCGCTTCGTGATTGCGGCATCATTGACCCCGAGAGCATTGACGACTACATTGCCCACGGCGGCTACCAGGCCATCACCAAGATTCTTACCACGGGCATGACGCCCGACGACGTCATTGCCGAGATTGACGTCTCTGGCCTGGCCGGCCGTGGCGGCGCAGGCTTCTCGACCGCCTTCAAGTGGCGTGCCGCCAAGAACGCCGACGCCGGCGAGGACGGCCGCAAGTTCCTTATCTGCAACGCCGACGAGGGCGACCCCGGCGCCTTCATGGATCGCGCCGTCATTGAGGGCGACCCGCACGCCCTTATCGAGGGCATGCTCGTAGGCGCCTACAGCATTGGCGCCAGCGAAGCCATCGTCTATGTGCGCGCAGAGTACCCGCTGGCCATCGTGCGCCTGAAGAAGGCCATCGTCGACGCCACCGAGCGCGGCTATCTGGGCAACAACATCTGCGGTAGCGACTTTAGCTGCACGCTGCGCATCAAGGCTGGTGCCGGCGCCTTTGTCTGCGGCGAGGAGACCGCCCTGATCGAGTCGCTTGAGGGCAAGCGTGGCATGCCGCGCCTGAAGCCGCCCTTCCCTGCCCAGGCAGGCTACTGGCATCAGCCGTCCAACATCAACAACGTCGAGACCTACGCCAACGTTGCCTGGATCATCAACAACGGCGGCAAGGCGTTTGCGGCCATGGGCACCGAGAACTCAAAGGGCACCAAGGTCTTTGCCCTCTCGGGCAAGATTGCCCGTGGTGGCCTGGTAGAGATTCCCATGGGCACCACGCTGCGCGAGGTCATCTTTGGCATTGGCGGGGGCATCCGCGGCGGCAAGGAGTTCAAGGCCGTGCAGCTGGGCGGCCCCTCGGGTGGCTGCCTGCCCGCAAGCAAGCTTGACACCGTCATCGACTACCGCGAGCTCTCTGCCACCGGCGCCATCATGGGCTCGGGTGGCATGGTCGTCATGGACGAGAGCACCTGCATGGTGGGCATGGCCCGCTTCTTCCTTGACTTCACGGCCAAGGAGAGCTGCGGCAAGTGCGTACACTGCCGCATTGGCACCAAGCGCATGCTCGAGATCCTGGACCGCATTGTTGCCGGCAAGGGCGAAGAGGGCGACATCGAGAAGCTTGAGGACCTGTGCTACGCCATCAAGGATGGCGCGCTCTGCGGCCTAGGTCAGACGGCCCCCAACCCCGTGCTCACCACCATCCGCTACTTCCGCAACGAGCTTGAGGCCCACATAGCCGAGAAGCGCTGCCCCGCAGGCGAGTGCCGCGAACTTATCAGCTACTCCATTGACCAGGACGTCTGCGTTGGCTGCACCGCTTGCGCGCGTCAGTGCCCGGTGCAGGCCATCACGGGCGAGCGCAAGAGCCCGCACAAGATTGACCAAACGCTCTGCATCAAATGCGGAAACTGCAAGACGGCCTGCCGCTTTGGCGCCGTCGTGGTTGCCTAGGAGGGAGGAACGAAATGCCCATCACCTATACCATCGACGGCATCACGGTTACCGCCGAAGCCGACGACACCATCCTCACATCGGCCACCAAGGCCGGCATCGAGATTCCCAGCCTCTGCTTTGATGCGCGCACGGCCATCTACGGCGCCTGCGGCGTCTGCCTCGTAGAGGTTGAGGGCGTACCCAAGCTGCTGCGTGCCTGCTCGGCCCGCCCGTAAGAAGGCTACGTCGTCTCCACCAAGACCGACCGCGTCAAGCGCGCCCGCCAGACCGCACTGGAGCTTCTGCTCTCAGACCATACCGGTGACTGCCGTGGGCCCTGCAAGCTTAACTGCCCGGCCATGACCGACTGCCAGAAGTACGTCAATGAAATCAAAGAGGGTCGCTACAAGGACGCCGTCTCTACCATCTACGACGCCTTCCCGCTGCCCGCCTCCATCGGTCGGGTGTGCCCGCATCCCTGCGAGGATGCCTGTCGCCGCCAGATGGTTGAGGAGCCCATTTCCATCGCCTTCCTCAAGGCCTTTGCCGCCGACAAGATTGAAGCCGACGGTGACCCGTACGTCATCCAGTGCGAGCCGGACACCGGCAAGCACGTTGCCATTGTGGGCGGCGGCCCGGCCGGCCTTACTGCGGCCTACTTCCTGCGCCGCTATGGCCATCAGGTCACCATCTACGACATGATGCCCAAGATGGGCGGCATGCTGCGCTATGGCATACCCGAGTACCGCCTGCCCAAGGCCGTGCTTGACCGCGAGATCCATATCATCGCCGACTCGGGCGTAAAGATGGTCAACGACGTGCGTCTGGGCAAAGAGATCACCCTTGATGGCCTGCGTGACCAGCATGACGCCGTGCTTTTGGCCATTGGCGCCTGGACGTCCATGAGCATGCGCGTGCCCGGCGAGGATCTAGAGGGCGTGTATGGCGGCATCGACTTCTTGGAGCGTCTGGGTCTGGGCGAGAAGCCCGTGCTGGGCGAGCGTGTGGCCGTCTGCGGTGGCGGCAACACCGCCATGGACTGCTGCCGCACCGCCGTGCGCCTGGGCGCCAAAGAGGTCTACGTCATCTACCGTCGTACCAGAAACGAGATGCCCGCCGCCGACATAGAGATCGAGGAGGCCGAGGAGGAGGGCGTGACCTTCAAGTTCCTCACCAATCCCATCGAGTTCTACGGCGAGAACGGCAAGCTCACGGGCGTGAAGCTGCAGATCATGGAGCTTGGCGAGCCCGACGCCTCGGGGCGCCGCCGTCCTGTGCCTGTGGAGGGTGCCACCGAGGACATCGCGCTTGACAACGTGCTTATGGCCATTGGACAGACCGCTAACTGCGACGGTGTCGATGCAAGCCTGCTTACCCCGCGTGGCACCATTGCCTGCGACGAGCTTACCTTCCGCACCGCCTTTGATGACGTCTTTGCCGCCGGCGACGTTACCAATCGTGGCGCCGGCATTGCCATTCAGGCCATTGGCGAGGCCCAGAAGGCGGCCCTGTGCATCAACAACTACCTTGAGGGCGACGAGGTTCGCGGACACATCCCCTACTTTGTCGAGCGCGAGGTCACGCCGGAGGAGTTTGAGGACCGTCCCAAGCAGAACCGCGAGAAGATGCCCGGCCTTACGCCCGAGCAGCGCCGCGACAACTTTGAGCCCATCTACTTTGGATTCACCGAGGAGCAGGCGCTGCGCGAGGCGTCCCGCTGCCTTGAGTGTGGCTGCCACGACTACTACGACTGCCGCCTCATCCGCTTTGCCCACGCCTTTGACGTAAACCCGTCAAAGTATGCCGGCGAGACTCCCAACCGCGAGAACGTACCCGTGGTCACCGAGATGATCGTGCACGACCCCAACAAGTGCGTACTCTGCGGCCTGTGCTACCGCACCTGCGAGCAGGTGGCAGGCAAGACCTTCCTGGGCCTGTACAACCGCGGCTTCTCTACCGTGGTCAACCCCATGGTGCCCGAAGAGGCGCGCACCTTCTGTGCCACATGCCTGAAGTGCGTCGAGGTCTGTCCCACCGGCGCCATGCGCAGCTACCCCGCAGTAGAGCGCAAGGTCGCGCTGTCCTAGCACACGCAAAGCACCTCTTCTTACCGGCCCCTTAAAGGGGCCGGTTTTTATACGCACGCACAACCTAAAGGGCGTCGCCACCCGACTTGGGCGCGAAGGGCGACGCCCCTTAGCGGAACACATTCCTGGGAAAGTGTTCCGCTCGGCAAGCCTGCCCAGAAAGGTGACCCTTTGTTTGGCAAACCCCACCGTAGAACACCGCACGAAAACGGCCAGTAACAATCTGGTATGATTTCAAATTACGGGTTTTATAGTTTTGAAACACGGACAAGGGGGTTCAATTCTATGCAAAAGAAGATCAGCAGTATGCCCTTTAAGGGCACGCCAGAACAGGAGGCGCAGCTCAAGGCCGTTATCGCCGAGAACTGCCACGACAAGAGCAACGTCATGGTCGTCATGCAGAAGGCTCAGGACATCTATGGCTACCTGCCCATTGAGGTCCAGGAAATGATTGCCGACGGCATGGGCGTTCCCATGGAGAAGGTCTACGGCGTGGCAACCTTCTACGCCCAGTTTGCACTCTCCCCCAAGGGCAAGTACAACATCTCTGTATGCCTGGGCACCGCCTGCTATGTCAAGGGTTCGGGCGACATTCTCGAGCTTCTCAAGGAGAAACTGGGCATCGATGTGGGCGAGTGCACCCCCGATGGCAAGTTCTCGCTCGAGGCATGCCGCTGCATCGGCGCATGTGGCCTGGCACCTGTTCTCACCGTTAACGACGAGGTCTACGGCCGTCTCGTTCCTGATGACGTAGATGCCATCCTCGCCAAGTACGCCGACTAATCGTTTGGTTTGGGTGGCGCTACACATAGGGAGACAAAGAGCATGAAAATCTCGACAATCAGAGATCTGCTGGGCGCCGAAGTCCTCTGTTGCGAGGACTCACTGGACAGCGACGTCTATTCCGCTTGCGGAAGCGACATGATGAGCGATGTCCTTGCCTACGTTAAAGATCAGGCTGTACTGCTCACGGGCCTCGTGAATCCGCAGGTAATCCGGACGGCACAGATGATGGATATGGTGTGCATCGTATTTGTCCGTTCCAAGAGACCAAGCGAAGCAATGATCTCTATGGCAGAAGACGATGGAATCGTCATGATGGCAACGGACATGCGCATGTACAACGCATGCGGCACACTCTACGTCAACGGACTTATAGGGACGGCCACACATGTCTGAGCCTCTTGTTTTTCACTTCGACGTAGACGGAGAGAACTTCACCTCTGCCGGACAGGCCTCTACGCAGGTCAAGAAGAACCTACGTCAACTGGGTCTTTCTCCTGAGATCATCCGCCGGGTCTCCATTGCCATGTACGAGGGCGAGATCAACATGGTCATCCATGCGGACGGCGGAACCGCTGACGTCATAGTCTCTGATGATGGCATCGATATTGTGCTCAAAGACCAAGGCCCTGGTATTCCCAACGTCGAGCAGGCCATGCAGGAGGGGTTCTCAACCGCCACCGACAGCATTCGCTCTTTGGGATTTGGCGCGGGAATGGGCCTGCCCAACATGAAACGCTACACCGACTCAATGAACATTGACACCGTGGTTGGAGAAGGCACGACCGTAACGATGCGCGTGGACCTGTAGCACAAGCCCATTGTCCTAGGTGGTTTTATGGCAAGCAGCACATACGAGCATTCGGTGCGACTAGACGTAAGCAAGTGCACCGGCTGCACCAATTGCCTAAAAAGATGCCCGACGGAGGCCATCCGTATTCATGACGGGCATGCACAGATCAACGATGTGCGCTGCATCGATTGCGGCGAATGCATTCGCATATGCAGCAACCGCGCCAAGAAGGCCGTGGTTGGACGCATCGAGGACATGGATCGGTTCCGCTACAAGATCGCGCTGCCTGCCCCATCGCTCTATGGGCAATTTGACAACCTGGACGATGTTGACTACGTGCTGGATGGCCTGCTAAAGATCGGCTTCGACGACGTCTACGAGGTATCCAAAGCTGCCGAGCTTGTAAGTGCATACACCAGGCTGTACCTTAAGACCGAGGGCATCAAGCTGCCCGTCATTAGCTCTGCCTGTCCCGTGGCGGTACGCCTGATAGCGCTGCGCTTCCCTTCTCTCAACGACAACGTCATGCACATGCTGCCCCCCATGGAGGTGGCGGCAAAGCTGGCCAGAAGACGGGCAAAGCAGCAACATCCCGAGCTTGCGGATGACGAGATAGGCGTGTGCTTCATCTCGCCCTGCCCGGCAAAGGCAAGCTACGTCAAGAACGGATTTGCGGAATACCAAAGCAACGTTGACGTGGTCATCTCTATGAGCGACGTGTACTTTGCCCTGCTCAACAAGATGTCCCGCACGCAGGATGTCGAGTCGCTTAGCGATTCCGGCATGATTGGCATTGGGTGGGCAAGCTCGGGTGGAGAGGCCACGGCGCTCTTCAATGACGAGTATCTTGCTGCCGATGGCATCGAGAACATCATCAACGTGCTCGAGCAGATTGAGAACGGCAATATCCCAAAGGTCAAGTTCATCGAGCTAGACGCCTGTACGGCTGGCTGCGTTGGCGGAGTGCTTACGGTGCAAAACCCCTACATCGCCAAGACAAGGCTCCAGTCGCTTAGAAGGTTCTTGCCCGTATCCACAAACTTCCTCTCGCCAGAGGAGCAGGAATACATTCCCGAGCTGTACCTGTTTGACGAGCTGCCAGAGTACGAGCCCATGACGCAGCTATCCCGCAGCATGGCCGAGTCCATGCGCATGATGGCCGACATTCAGCGGCTGCGCGACCTGCTTCCGGGCATCGATTGCGGTGCCTGCGGCGCGCCGGGTTGCAGGGCAATGGCCGAGGACATCGTCAAGGGAGTCGCACGTCTTGAGGACTGTATGATCCTGGAGAAGAAAGAGGACTGAGGTGAAGGTCAACGAGCTTCTCTCGCACGGCTTTGAGTCTCTGTCGCTGCCTGACGGCGAGCGCGAGATTGACGGCGTCTACATTGGCGACCTGCTGAGCTGGGTCATGGGCCGTGCGCAGATGGACAACGCATGGATCACCATCATGACCAACGTCAACGTGATAGCGGTCGCAAGCCTTGCCGACACCTCGTGCGTCATCCTTGCCGAGGACGTCGACATGCCCGAAGACCTGGTGCAGACAGCAAGGGAGAAGGACGTCAACATCTTACGTAGCCCAGACCCCATCTACGAGACGGCGCTGCGGCTTGCCGCGCTCATCGCCTAAGGAACACGCACAGCCATGGGCCGTTACCTCTACGACTTCCACGTGCACTCCTGCCTCTCACCCTGCGGGGATGCTGACAACACGCCCAACAACCTGGCGGGCATGGCGTTTCTCAACGGCGTGCGCCTTATGGCGCTCACCGACCACAACAGCTCGAGAAACTGCCCCGCCTTCTTTGCGGCGGCCAAGAGGTACGGGGTTGTTCCCATAGCGGGGATGGAGCTGACTACCGCCGAGGACATCCATGCGGTCTGCCTGTTTGAGACGCTCGAAGATGCGCTGGCGTTTAACGACGAGGTTGACACCAGGCGCATACGCGTGAAGAACCGCGAGGACATCTTTGGCGAGCAGCTGATACTGGATGACGAGGATAACGTGGTGGGGCGCGAGGAAGACCTGCTTATCAACGCAACCACGATAGCGCTTGACGAGGCGCCGCAGCTGGTGGCCAAGTACGGTGGCATCTGCTATCCGGCACACATCGACCGTCCGGCAAACGGCGCCATCGAGATTCTGGGCGACTTTCCGCATTACGCGGGGTTTCACCTGGCCGAGCTGCACGACCGCAGCAACAAGGACGCATACGTGCGCACCTATGGGCTCGAGGGCATCCGGCTGCTTTTTAGCTCAGACGCCCACTATCTGGACCAGCTCAGGGAGGGAGAGGAAAACGACTGGATCGAGATTGATGCGGGCAAGCCCTTTAGCGAAGAGCTGATACGCAAGCGACTGTTTGAAGACTTACGATCGAGTTAGACACTGGTGCCAAGATGAAAGAACTATCACTGAACATCCTGGATGTGGCCGAGAACTCCGTGAAGGCAGGGGCAACGCTCACGCAGATCCTGCTGACGGAGCAGGACAACGTGCTGACGCTCGAGATCATAGACGACGGTTGTGGCATGGACGCCGACACCGTAAGGAGTGTGACCGATCCCTTCTACACCACACGGACCACCAGGAAGGTTGGGATGGGCATACCGCTGCTCAAGCTTGCATGCGAGCAGACGGGCGGCAACCTTACCATCAGCTCTGTCACAGAGGCTGACGATCCCGTGAATCACGGCACGCACGTTACGGCCACGTTTAACACCGACCATATTGACTTCACGCCCATTGGTGACGTGAGCTCTTCAATTCTGACCCTGATCCAAGGACACCCCGATACTGATTTCGTCTTTCATCATCAAAAGGGCAATCAAAGCGTGGACTTGGACACCAGGCAGCTCCGAGAGGTGCTAGAAGATGTACCTCTTAACAGTTATGATGTAATGAGTTGGATTAGCGAGTACCTGCAAGAACAGTATGAAAAGCTGTGAGATAGAAACACGAGTATAGAGGGGGATGACTAAAGCATGAAGTCACTAGCTGAACTGCAGGCAATTAAGAACCGCATGAAAGACAAGGTGGTTCTGCGTGACGGGATGGAGGCCACCCGCGTGGTCGTTGGCATGGCAACCTGCGGCATCGCTGCTGGCGCCCGTCCCGTTCTCAATGCCTTTGTCGAGGGCGTCAACAAGGAGGGCCTTGAGGACAAGGTCTCCGTCACGCAGACCGGCTGCATTGGCATCTGCCAGTACGAGCCTGTTGTCGAGGTCTTCGAGGCCGGCAAGGAGAAGGTCACCTACGTAAAGATGAGCCCCGAGAAGGCCGACGAGGTCATCCAGAAGCATCTTAAGGGTGGCCAGGTCGTCACTGACTACACGATCGGCGCCGTAACGGCATAAGTTTGGAGGTATAGAGTGATTCGTTCACAAGTCCTAATCTGTGGCGGTACCGGTTGTACCTCCTCGGGCAGCGAGAAGATTCAGGCCGCCTTCGAGGCAAAGCTCGCAAAGTATCATCTGTCGAGCGAGATCAAGCTCGTGCGCACCGGCTGCTTTGGCCTCTGCGAGCTTGGTCCGGTTGTCATCGTCTACCCGGATGGCACGTTCTACAGCCGCGTCACGGTCGATGACGTAGAAGAAATCGTATCCGAGCACCTCCTTAAGGGCCGTCGCGTCGAGCGCCTTGTCTACGACGATCACGGCAAGGCCGAGGCTGACGAGTTTGGCAACATCGCCCTCACCGACACCACCTTCTACAAGACCCAGAACCGTGTCGTGCTACGCAACTGCGGTGTCATCAACCCCGAGGACATCGACGAGTACATTGCCATGGACGGCTATGCGGCACTGGGCAAGGTCCTTACCGAGATGACCCCCCAGCAGGTCATTGACGAGGTCAGCGCCTCCGGCCTGCGCGGTCGTGGCGGCGGCGGCTTCCCCACCGGTCGCAAGTGGGCTCTGTGCGCCCCCAACCAGGCCGACCAGAAGTACGTTGTCTGCAACGCCGACGAGGGCGACCCCGGCGCAGTCATGGACCGCTCCGTGCTTGAGGGCGACCCGCACAGCGTCATCGAGGCCATGGCCATCTGCGGCTATGCCTGTGGCTGCTCGAAGGGCTACGTCTACGTACGCGCCGAGTATCCCATTGCCGTCAAGCGCCTCTCCATCGCCATCGATCAGGCCCGCGAGTACGGCCTGCTTGGCAAGAACATCTTTGACACCGGCTTTGACTTTGACGTCGAGATTCGCCTGGGCGCCGGTGCCTTTGTGTGCGGCGAGGAGACGGCCCTCATGACCTCCATCGAGGGCAACCGCGGCGAGCCGCGTCCGCGTCCGCCGTTCCCGGCCGTCAAGGGCCTCTTTGGCAAGCCCACCGTCGAGAACAACGTCGAGACCTTTGCCAACATCCCGCAGATCATCCTGCGCGGCGCCGACTGGTTTGCCTCCATGGGCACCGAGAAGTCCAAGGGCACCAAGGTCTTTGCACTCGGCGGCAAGATCAACCACACCGGCCTGGTCGAGATCCCCATGGGCACCACCCTCGAGCACATCATCTACGAAATTGGTGGCGGCATCCCCAACGGCAAGAAGTTCAAGGCTGCCCAGACCGGTGGCCCGTCCGGCGGCTGCATCCCCGCAAGCCTCATTGACACCGAGGTTGACTACGACAACCTCACCGCCATTGGCTGCATGATGGGCTCCGGCGGCCTCATCGTCATGGACGAGGACAACTGCATGGTCGACATGGCCAAGTTCTTCCTCGAGTTCACCGTTGACGAGTCCTGCGGCAAGTGCACCCCGTGCCGCGTGGGCACCAAGCGCCTTCTTGAGATGCTCGACAAGATCACGTCCGGCAAGGGCACCCTTGAGGACATCGACAAGATCGAGGAGCTCTGCAACTACATCAAGGCCAACTCGCTCTGCGGCCTTGGACAGACGGCACCCAACCCCGTCCTGGCAACGCTCAAGTTCTTCCGCGATGAGTACATTGCCCACGTTGTGGACAAGAAATGCCCCGCCGGCGTCTGCAAGGACCTTCTCACCTTTGTGATTGACAAGGACAAGTGCATTGGCTGCGGCCTGTGCTCCCGCAACTGCCCGGCCGAGTGCATCGACCAGACAGACTACATCGCGCCCAAGCACAAGCGTGCCTCCTACCACATCAATCCGGAGAAGTGCATCAAATGCGGTGCCTGCATGAGCAACTGTAAGTTCAAGGCTATCAGCAAGCAGTAAAAGGAGCCTTACATGGTAAATGTCAAAGTTAACGGTATTGCCGTAAGCGTGCCAGAGGGCTCCACGATTCTTGAGGCCGCCCGCAAGGCTGGCGTCGAGATTCCAACCCTCTGCTTCATGAAGGAAAAGAACGAGATTGGTGCCTGCCGCATCTGCGTTGTCGAGGCAACCGGCACACGTGGCCTTGTGACGGCCTGCGTGTATCCCGTTGCCGAGGGCATGGAGATCCAGACCAACACCGAGAAGGTCCGCAGCTATCGCAAGACCACGCTCGAGCTCATGCTCTCCACCCACGACAAGAAGTGCCTCTCTTGCCCCCGCTCCACCGACTGCGAGCTGCAGAAGCTCTGCCTTGAGTACGGCGTGGACGAGGACGCGTTTGGCGGCTTCAAGCCCGAGTACGAGATTGACTACTCGGTGCCGCATCTTGTGCGTGACAACAACAAGTGCATCCTCTGCCGTCGCTGCGTCGCGGCCTGCAACGAGCAGTTTGTAGGCGTCATTGGCGCCAACGACCGCGGCATCGACACCAACATTGGCTCGCCGTTCAACCGTCTGCTGCGCGACGTCCCCTGCATCTCTTGCGGACAGTGCACGGTTGTCTGCCCCACCGGTGCCCTTACCGTCAAGGACGACACCGACAAGGTCATTGCCGCCATCGCCGACCCAACCAAGCATGTGGTTGTGCAGACCGCCCCGTCTGTGCGCGCCCAGCTGGGCGAGGCCTTTGGTCTTCCCATTGGCACCAACGTCGAGGGCAAGATGGTTGCCGCCCTGCGTCGCCTGGGCTTCGACAAGGTCTTCGACACCGACTTTGGTGCCGACCTCACCATCGTCGAGGAGGCCAACGAGCTGGTCGAGCGCATCAAGAACGACGGCGTGCTGCCCATGGTCACCTCGTGCAGCCCCGGCTGGGTCAAGTTCTGCGAGTACTACTATCCCGATCTACTCCCGCACCTGTCCACCTGCAAGTCGCCGCAGCAGATGCAGGGCGCAGTCACCAAGACCTACTACGCGCAGAAGGTGGGCATCGACCCCAAGGACATCGTGTCCGTCTCCGTGATGCCCTGCACCGCCAAGAAGTTTGAGATTGGTCGCGACGACCAGAGTGCCGCAGGCGAGGGCATGCCCGACCTCGACATCTCGATCACCTCGCGCGAGCTTGGCTACCTTATCAAGAAGTCCGGCCTTAAGTTTGAGCTGCTCCCGGACGAGGAGTTTGACGATCCCATGGCCGAGGACACCGGCGCTGGCGTCATCTTTGGCGCTACCGGCGGCGTCATGGAGGCTGCCGTGCGCACCGCCAATGCCTGGCTCAACGGCGCCACCGAGCCGCTTGAGCTTGAGGCCGTCCGCGGCACCGACAGCATCAAGGAGGCCACGGTCAACCTTGCTGGCACCGAGATCAAGGTCTGCGTTGCCTCTGGCGCCTCGGCCGCCGCAGAGGTCATGACCAAGGTCAAGAACGGCAACCCCGAGGGCTGGACCTTCATCGAGATCATGGGCTGCCCGGGCGGCTGCGTCAACGGCGGCGGCCAGGTTATCCAGCCGCAGTACGTGCGCGACACCGTGGACGTCAAGGCCCTGCGCGCCAAGGCACTCTACGACGCCGACGCCGCCATGACGCTGCGTATGTCTCACGAGAACCCCGCCATCATCAAGCTCTACGACGAGTGGTTCACCGAGGGCTATGGCAAGGGCAAGGCACATCACGCCCTGCACACCAGCTACGTGGCCCGCGAGAGGTATCCCAAGGCGTAGTCTCCTACCCCAATACCCACCGGCAAGCAAGCGCCCCCAGACACGGTCTGGGGGCGCTTTTTAAGAGCGCGTGGATTGGGGGACCGTCCCTTTTCCACGTTGGCGAGAAGATGCTTCGCAACAGTACCGCGATCCCGCCAACGTGGAAAAGGGACGGTCCCCCAATCCACGCGCAAGCCGATAGTGTTTCTAGTACGCTACGCCGCGCTCGTCCTCTGCCTGCTGATGGTGAGTCTCCCGCTGCTCTTGCTGCTCTTGTTCGGCCGGTGGCAGCAACAGGCCGCCTGCGATGCCCGCACAGCCCTTGAGCGTGCCCAGCAGGATGCCGGCCACCAAGGCCAAGGCCATCAGCAGGTACTTGATGGCCTTGAGAAGGCGACGGAGCCTACTGGCAAGCTTGTCTTCGTCTTCGTCCTCGTCTGGGATGATGTCGTCATCGTACGATTGGTACACCTGCACGATAGGCACGGGCTCGGGAAGACTCATCAGCTCGATATGGGGCGGCTCGGCAAGCGCCGAGGCAATCGAGGTCGCAACAACAGCGGCCGCTGCCACCTTTACCGTCTGACGGCCAATCTGCTCTAGCTGGTCGAGCGTGCTGTCTTGGATTTCCTGCTCCACCGTCTTGCTCCATCCAGGCACTTTGCCTCATAAGTCCTGCGATGCTGAGAGTATACCCAACGCCGTTCGCTTGATAACGCCCTGTGATGTATGCCATGGGAGCGTTTTTTGTGTCTTGGGGACGCTTCTGTTGACACGCCAGGCACGGCACAGAAAGCAAGCAAAACTGCCTTAAATTTTTGTCCGAGCCCCTTGATACGGTTTACCTGCGATAAACCAAAAGGACGCCGCACACTTGCCCAAACAATATCTGGTCTTCTCATGACCGTAACAAACACAAGGTATGGTAGTGCATGCGCTCGGCGTCCAACAGGGATGCCGAGTTGTCCATCTAGCCACAAGGAGCAGTAATGTCACCGTTTGCCTATCCAACCTCCATCGTCAAGCGCGATGGATCGCTTACCAGCTTTGACCAGAGCAAGATCACCGCCGCCATCGAGAAGGCCGGAGAGGCCACAGGCGAGTTTGGTCCAGACGAGGCCATCATCCTCTCGGGCCAGGTCTGCAAGGTCATCGCACACCGCTTTGACGGTGCCTCCCCCACCGTAGAAGAGATTCAGGACATCGTTGAGCAGTGCCTCATCACGGCAAACCACTTTGCCACTGCCCGTGCCTACATCGTGTACCGCGAGAAGCGTAACCAGACCCGCCGCGACCGCGAGACCTACATTGACGTTACCGGATCGGTCAACGAGTACCTCTCGCGTGCAGACTGGCGTGTAAACGCCAACGCCAACCAGGGCTACTCTTTGGGTGGCCTCATCCTCAACGTAAGCGGCAAGGTCATTGCCAACTACTGGCTCTCGCACGTGTATCCCCCTGCCGTGGGTGACGCACACCGCAGTGGCTCCATCCACATCCACGACCTTGACATGCTCAGCGGCTACTGCGCCGGATGGAGCCTTCGCACCCTGCTCAACGAGGGCTTCAATGGCGTACCCAACAAGGTGGAGTCTGCTCCTCCCAAGCACCTGGGCGCCGCCATGGGCCAGATGATCAACTTCCTGGGCACCCTGCAAAACGAGTGGGCCGGTGCGCAGGCCTTCAGCTCTACCGACACCTATCTTGCCCCCTTCATCCGCGTTGACAACCTCAGCTTTGAGGAGGTCAAGCAAGAGATGCAGGGCTTTGTGTACAACATGAACGTCCCCTCGCGCTGGGGCACGCAGACTCCCTTCTCAAACCTTACCTTTGACTGGACCTGCCCGGAGGACATCCGCAATCAGGTACCACTGGTAGGCGGCAAGCCGGTTGACTTCACCTATGGCGAGCTGCAGGCAGAGATGGACATGATCAACCGCGCCTTCATCGAGGTCATGACCGAGGGCGACGCGCGCGGCCGCGTGTTCACCTTCCCCATTCCCACCTACAACATCACCAAGGACTTCCCGTGGGGCTCCCCCAACGCCGACATGATGTTTGAGATGACAGCCAAGTACGGCCTGCCCTACTTCCAGAACTTTGTGAACTCAGACCTAGAGCCTCACATGGTGCGCAGCATGTGCTGCCGCCTGCAGCTTGACCTGCGCGAGCTGCTCAAGCGCGGCAACGGCCTGTTTGGCTCGGCCGAGCAAACCGGCTCGATTGGCGTCGTAACCATGA
The DNA here is from genome assembly GCA_017510875.1 of Atopobiaceae bacterium. Taxonomy (GTDB): domain Bacteria; phylum Actinomycetota; class Coriobacteriia; order Coriobacteriales; family Atopobiaceae; genus UBA1367. The sequence continues at coordinate 15,330 of JAFWLX010000229.1, forward strand.
ACATGGCCCGCCTGGGCTACAAGCATCCGGGCGACGAGGAGGCCCTGCTCGAGGAGCTTGACTACCTGCTTGTTTTGGCCAAGACCTCGCTCGAGCTCAAGCGCAAGGAGATTCAGCGCCTCATTGACGCAGGCTTGTTCCCCTACACCAAGCGCTACCTGGGCACCCTGCGCAACCACTTCTCGACCATCGGTGTCAACGGCATGAACGAGATGATCCGCAACTTCTCTGACGACGCCTACGACATCACCGATCCCGAGGGCCGTGCCATGGCCATTCGCGTGCTTGACCACGTGCGCGAGAAGATGGTTGAGTTCCAGGAGGAGACCGGCCACATGTACAACCTTGAGGCCACCCCCGCCGAGGGCACCACGTACCGCTTTGCACGCGAGGACAAGAAGCGCTACCCCGACATCATCCAGGCGGGCACCGCAGCCGAGCCCTACTACACCAACTCGTCACAGCTGCCTGTGGGCTACACCACCGACCCGTTCCAGGCCCTGCGCGAGCAAGAGGAGCTGCAGAAGAAGTACACCGGCGGCACCGTGCTGCACCTGTACATGGGCGAGCGCGTAAGCAGCGCAGAGGCCTGCAAGCAGCTGGTAAAGCGCTCACTAGAGAACTTCCGCCTGCCCTACATTACGGTGACGCCTACGTTCTCTATCTGCCCCAAGCACGGTTACATTGCCGGCGAGCACAGCTACTGCCCCATCTGCGACGAGGAGCTGGCCATCGCCAAGAAAAACAAGGGAACTGTCAGATAGTCGTAGACACAATATGTTGTATAGGTTAGGATAGTCATCACCAAATATTGCGTCCAAGAGAAGAGGCATCTCATGGTTAACAAGAGCGAGCTCACCAACAACGGCGTTATTGTCGACGGCATCGAGCTGAGCAACAGCGAGCGTCAGCCCTGCGAGGTCTGGACCCGCGTAATGGGTTACTACCGTCCCGTGTCGTTCTACAACACCGGCAAGAAGGGCGAGTTCCACGAGCGCGTCGAGTTTGTGGAGCCTGGCATCTGCTGCTCATAAGATCGAGATAAGGGCCGCAAGCAGAGAGGCTCTCCCATGTCTCACTTGCGCATAGGGGGCATTACCCCGTTCTCCACCGTTGACTGGCCAGGCAAGCTTGCTTGCGTGGCCTTTCTTGCTGGATGCCCTTGGCGCTGTCCCTATTGCCAGAACCATGTGCTGCAGTCGTTTGATGCCGCCACGCAAACCGAAGACGACTTGTTTGCCTTTCTCGAGCAGCGCCGCGGCCTGCTTGACGGTGTTGTCTTCTCGGGCGGAGAGCCGCTGGCGCAATCCGCTGCTGTAGAGGCCATCAGGCAAGTGAAGCAGATGGACTTTGAGATGGGGCTTCACACCTGCGGTGCCTATCCTCAGAGGCTCTCAGAGGCCCTGTCGTACATCGATTGGGTGGGCCTGGATATCAAGGCCCCCTGGGATGCCTACGACCGTATAACGGGGACACAGGATACGGGCAGGCTGGTCTTGGAGAGTCTTGGCCTGCTGCTGGACGCCAAGGTTGACCTTGAGACCCGCACCACTTGGCATCCCGCCCTGCTTTCTGACGCTGACATCATGGCCATTGCGCACGACCTTGCCTCCCGCGGCGTGCGCAGCTGGGCTGTGCAGGCCTACCGCGCCACCGGCACTACCGGCAAGCTGCCCGCCGAGACCGTCTATCCCAGCGACCTGCCAGAAGGCCTTGACGCGCTGTTCGACACTTTCGAGTTCCGTCGCGCATAGCAGGACGTGACAGTTGGGGACAGGCACCAGGTGACAAAATGTCACCTGGTGCCTGTCCCCAAAGTGTCACATGCGGCGCTTTTGCAGCCCAAGGCCAAGCGCAAGGAGGCCTGCCGCTGCGGCACCGCCCATGGCGGCATACGGCTTATTCTCGCCGGTCTTGGCAAGCTTCCTTGATGCAGTTGTGCTGGCAGCCTTTGTGCTGGTTGACGCATCAGTCTTTGACGGCGTTACCGGCTGCGGGTTCACCGGCGTGGGCGCGGGCGGTACTGGTGTGGGGTCTTCCTCGCAGGGAATGTCTCCCGGATACTCGTCCACTTCCATAGCGGTAGCGCGGAACAGGCGTTGGTTGGGCTCACGCCAGGCAGATCCAATAACAAAGAGCCGTCCGCGATAGGTGCAGGCTGCAGGGCTGTACACACGGTCGTCGGACGCACGCTTGTCATAGGGCTCAAACTTCTGGGAACCGTCGCGCAAGATGTAGGTCTCGCTCGAACCATCGGCCGCCGGCAGACCCACAAAGATGATGCCTTCGGTCGCGTTTGCCAACACGCCCCAGCCAATAACGGGGTCCTCACGATGCTGTATCATGCTGAGGCCTTCGCTTGTTTCTAGTGCGATGTCAGGAAGCATGTCTCGGCGCATCGAAGGTTGCCCGTCGATGACAACAGAAAAGTCGTAGTTCTTTGGGTTGTAAAGGTAGACGTTACCGTCCCTGACTACGGCCTGCGGGTCGCTGATGAGGCCGTAGAGCGGGAAGAGCTCCTCAAGTGCACCCTTTGTCAGGCTGTAGCTAAAGGCAGGGGCAGGTGCATCGTAGCTGCTCTCAGGGTCATCGGGATCAGTCATCTGCCTCAAGCCGCCCACCAGCATGAGCTTGCCGTTATCGCTCACAATGGTCTGCCCCACATACATGCCTTCGCTCGACGCCTGAGACCACTCGGACTTGGATGGATCATACACGTATACGCGCTCCTCGGCTGTTTCATCGCCCACAAACTCGTCGGTGGGCTCACCCGAGGGTAGCGTCTGCATGTTGCACCCTCTACCACAATCTTGCCCGCATGCATGACGGCCGAGGCACCCTGCAGGGGCTCGGGGAGGATGCCAGTCTGTGCCTGAGCCGCCTCTAGGTCAAAGTCAAAGCGGACTCCCGTGACATAGATGGGAAACCAGCTGCCCACATCGATGTTGTACTCTGGATCAATGGGCATCTCTATACCGCGCGCACCCATGAGGTGCGCGGTGGTGCTAATGCTGGCCGGCTCGCTGACCAGGTTGCCCTCCTCGTCAATCTGCTGGACGGTGAGGATGGGCGCGTCGCTCTCGAAGTCCTCCAACAAAATGTCAGAGTCAGTTGCCATGGGAATGTACATGCTCTGGCCCGGGGTCACCGTCGAGAGTATGCTCACGCCTGGCGCAGCTAGGTCTATGGTCATACCGCCATAGTTGCTAAAGCTTGCCAGACTGTCACCCTGACCCAGTGCCGCCACCGTAATAACGTAAGGGTTGTCTGCATAGGTTGAGGGCAAGATGGGGCTGATGTCATTGTCGCGCGTGTCGTTGCAGGCGGCTACCACGCTCACGACTCCCTGGGCCTGGCCCAGCTCGTAGGTGGCAGCATTGAGAGCCCGGCTCACCTGGTAGAAGCCATACGAGTTGCTGGTAACACGAATCCCCACTCCGGCATCGTTGGCACGCCTGACAAAGTCAAAGCCGCGCAGGGCATTGCCCAGCGAGGTTTTTCCATTCTCTTCACCCGTACGGGTACCCACCAGCTGAATCGAGACAATCTTGGCATTTGACGCAACACCGCTTATGCCCTGCCCATCCCACGAGGCACCGATGATGCCAGCACAGTGCGTTCCGTGGTTATCCGTGGTAAAGGTGGGATTGACAATGAGCTTGCCGTCGGTTGACTCGGCGCTGGCATTGAAGCCGTGCACGTCACAGCCAAGACGCTCCTGCAGCTGGGGAGAGAAGGTGTAGGCGCGATCGGCAAGATCGGGGTTGGAGAAGTCCACAGCACCGTCAAGAACGGCCACCACAATTTCCTCGTCCATGTTGGCGCCCACCTCGGGCGTGTCAAAACCAGGGACGTTGATGGAATAGTTACCCAACGTGTCCATGTAGCGCATGCCCTCTTCGGTGGTATCCCAGCTGCCCCACTGCAGTTGTCTAAGATCGCGTGCGGCATCGCTGTCTTGGGGGACATACTCTGCAGAAGCCTCCGCTATGGCCTGGGCCTCCTCGTCCTCAGCCAGCTCTGCGTAGTAGTTGGGCTCGGCAAAGGCCACACGCGGGTCGTCTGCCAACGAGCGCAGAAGTTCCTCTGTAGAGAGGCTGTCCGAGCTTACCAGCGAGAGCGTCACGCCCTGCTCGGCCTGAGCAACCAGGCCCTCGCCTGTGGCAATACCTGCAGCTTGGGCACTCACCTCCATAAGTGGCTCAAGGCCATCCACCGGCAGCTCATCCTGTGCGGCAAGTGCCCCGTCTTCGTTGCCATACAACGCCACTATGGCTTCGCCCTGAACATACTCGCCTGTGGCGAGCATTGCGTCGATGGAATCAGACCATCGCTCCTCCTGCGCTGCCTGCACGGGCACGCAGGGAGCGAGGGCCAGCATAAGAGACGCGCTGGTAATAACCGAGAGGGCTTTGCGCAGATATACATGAGCGAGTTTGCTATCCATGTGACACTTTGGGGACAGGCACCATGTGACAATTTGTCACATGGTGCCTGTCCCCAAAGTGTCACCTAAGGGCCGCTCCCGTTTTCTCGTCACCATCCCGGCAGGTCCGTACAAAGCAACGTGAACGGTAACCAAATACGTACCGTACGCAAACATTAACCTTCGGGCTGCAGGCTGGCACAGTACAATGGGGCGTGTCTGCTGGTTGGACGCATATTTGCGTCCCGAACCCGGGAAAAGCCTATGAAAATCGTCCTAGAGCACATCACCAAGGAATACCCCAATCGAGACAAGAAGGTGGGCGGAGTCTTCACTGCTGTGAGCGACTTTGACCTCACCATCCCCGACGGAACGCTTGTGGGCTTGCTTGGCCCCTCTGGCTGCGGCAAGAGCACCACGCTCAACATGATCTGCGGCCTTGAGATGCCCACCAGGGGAAAGATCTGGTTTGGCGACACCGACGTCACCAACCTCACCCCCGAGCTGCGCGGCGTAGGCATGGTGTTTCAGAGCTACGCGCTCTACCCGCACATGACCGTGCGGCAAAACATCATGTTCCCGCTCGAGAACCTCAAAGGGGCCGACAAACTGAGCAAGGAAGAGATGCTGCGCCGCGTTGAGGAGTCCGCCAACCTCGTGCAGATTGGCGAGCTGCTCGACCGCAAGCCGTCCGAGATGTCGGGCGGACAGCAGCAGCGCGTGGCCATTGCCCGTGCCCTGGTCAAAAGGCCTAAGGTCCTTTTGCTTGATGAGCCGCTCTCAAACCTTGACGCACGCCTGCGCCTTACCACACGCGAGGAGATTCGCCGCATCCAGCGCGAGACGGGCATCACCACCATCTTTGTCACGCACGACCAAGAGGAGGCCATGTCCATCTGCGACAACATAGTGGTGATGGAGGCCGGCATCATCCGCCAGGTAGGACGTCCGCAGGACGTGTACGACGAGCCGACCAACCTCTTTGTCTCAAAGTTCCTTGGCACTCCCCCCATCAATGTGTTTGACGCCAGAGTCCAGGGCGGGCAGCTTCTTATTGGCGACGCCGTCATGTTTGACGTCCCCGGCCTGCCGGATGGCCCCATAACCGCCGGCGTGCGTCCGGAGGGCTTTATCGTAGAGGACCAGGGTCCTTTGGTGTGCGGGCTTGTGGCGGTAGAGCGCATGGGACGCGACAAGAGCGTGGTGGCCACCCATCCGCAGCTTACGGGCACAAAGCAGATTCGCGCGATCATCGATTCCGACGTGCACGTAAGCTCTCACTCTGATGTCGTGCGCCTCTCGCTGCGTCGTTCTAAGACGCGCCTGTTTGATGCGCAGACCGGTGAGCGCATCCACTTTGCGCATGACGAGGTGGTCAGGGACTACGACCGCCAGGGGGAGGGCAACGCATGAACACCCGTAGCATGAAGGGCTGGCTCTACCTTATTCCAGCCATCATCTTCCTCGGGGTCTTTGTGGTGTATCCCCTGTTTGACGTTATCATCTACTCATTTGAAGAGGGGTACAACTCGGCCTCGCAGACCTTCTTTGGCACCGGTATCTACAACTACCAGTACGTCTAGCGCGACACCTACTTTATCCAGGCGCTCAAGAACACCTTTATCCTGGTGATCATAACCGTGCCGCTCTCTACGGCGCTGGCGCTGCTCATCTCGGTGGGCCTGAGCTCCATTCCCAAGCTCAAAGAGCTGTATCAGACCATCTACTTCTTGCCCTACGTAACAAACACGCTGGCAGTGGGTCTGGTGTTCATGATTCTGTTCCAAAAGACCCCGTACTCCGACGGCTTTGTCAACCAGATCATCCACTTCTTTGGCGGCGAGACGGTAGACTTCATTGACGGCCCGTACTGGGCAAAGATGACCGTGATGTGCATCTACACCATCTGGGTGGTGCTGCCCTTCAAGATCTTGATCCTTACCAGCGCGCTGGCCTCGGTGAACCCCGACTACTACAAGGCCGCCAAGGTGGACGGCACCAGCGCCTTCCGCATCTTTACGCGCATCACGCTGCCCATGATCAGCCCCATGATCTTCTACCTGGTCATCACCGGCTTCATTGGCGCCTTCAAGGCCTACGGCGACGTGGTGGCCATCTTTGGCACCAACCTCAACGCGGCGGGCATGAACACCATCGTGGGTTATGTGTACGACATGCTCTACGGCGATAGCGGCGGATACCCCAGCTACGCAAGTGCGGCCGCCCTTATCCTGTTTGCCATCGTGCTGACCATTACCTGCATCAACCTGCTGATTCAGAGAAGGAGCGTGCAGACCTCATGAGCGACACCAACCAGAGCCTGGCGCAAAACCGCTCGTTTGAGCGCGCGCAAAAGATTCGCACAGGCGTCACGTATGCGCTGCTCACCCTGTGGGCGCTTATCGTGCTCTTCCCCTTCTATTGGATGGTGCTGTCATCCCTTAAGAGCTACAGCGCCTACAACGCCGAGTACGTACCACAGCTGTACACCACGCAACCTACGCTGCAAAACTACGTCGACGCCTTTACGGCGGTGCCGCTGGCACGCTACTTTATGAACACCGTCATCTTTACGTCCATAACCACGGCGCTCATGCTGGTGGTTATCGTGCTGGCGGCCTTTGCATTCTCAAGGCTCGACTTTGCCGGACGCGACCTTCTGTTCACGGCGTTTCTCTCGCTAATGATGATCCCTAACGAGCTGGTTATCATCACCAACTTTGTGACCATCACCAACCTGGGACTGCGCAACACCTTTACCGGCCTCATCTTGCCTAGCGTGACCTCGGTCTTCTACATCTACCTGCTCAAAGAGAACTTTGACCAGATCCCCGACGAGCTGTACAAGGCAGCCAAGGTAGACGGTACCAGCGACTTCAAGTACCTTACCAAGGTGATGATCCCCATCTGCCGGCCCACCATCATCACGGTGGTGCTGCTCAAGGTCATCGAGTGCTGGAACAGCTACGTGTGGCCGCGCCTTATCACCGACAACCAGCTGTACTTCCTGGTTTCCAACGGCATCCAAGAGATTCGCGAGAACGGCTTTGGCCGCGACAACATCCCCGCCATGATGGCAGCAGTCGTGGTCATCTCGATTCCGCTTATTGTGCTGTTCCTGATCTTCCGTCGCAAGATCATGGAGGGCGTATCGCGAGGAGGGACGAAGGGCTAATGAACACGAAAAAGCTCAACTGGACTCGCAGCGCAACAGCCTGCCACAGAAATCGTTCCGTCGGCCTTTTCCTGCTTGTTCTTGCACTTGTGTGCACGGTTGTCTTGACTGCCTGTCACGGCTCGCAGGGCATGGCGGCCTTTGAGGTGCCCGAGGAGTGGGACACCAGCCGCACGTACGAGGTGACCTTCTGGGCCAAGAACGACACCAACAAGACCCAGACGGCCATCTACGAGAAGGCCATTGCCGACTTTGAGAAGCTTTATCCCAACGTGAACGTAAAGATGAAGCTCTACACCGACTACGGCAAGATCTACAACGACGTTATCACCAACATCAGCACCAACACCACGCCCAACGTGTGCATCACCTACCCCGACCACATTGCCACCTATCTCACCGGCACCAATGTGGTTGTGCCGCTCGACAACCTTATGGCCGACGAGCGCTACGGACTGGGCGGCTCAGAGCTGGCCTTTGATGGCCCCACGCAAGACGAGATTGTGCCGCAGTTCCTCTCAGAATGCGTGCTGGGCGATGCGCACTACGCGCTGCCCTACATGCGCTCGACCGAGATCTGCTATGTGAACAAGACCTTTGTGGAGAAGCTGGGCTACGAGCTACCCGAGGTGCTCACCTGGGACTTTATCTGGGAGGTGTCGGAGGCCGCAACCGCCAAGAACGCGGACGGCACCTATGTGGTCAACGGGCAAAAGGTGATGATTCCCTTCATCGACAAGTCCACCGACAACATGATGATCCAGATGCTCAAGCAGCGCGACGCAGGCTACTCTACCAGCGACGGCGAGATTCTGATCTTCAACGACGACACGCGCGACATCCTTAAGACCATTGCCGCCCATGCCAAGACGGGCGCCTTCTCCACCTTTAAGATCAGCGGATACCCGGCAAACTTCCTCAACGCCGGGCAGTGCATCTTTGCCATCGACTCGTCAGCGGGCTCCACGTGGATGGGCTCGAACGCACCACTGGTGGACATTGCCGAGGACAAGCTTGTTGAGTTTGAGACGGCCGTACGCATGGTGCCGCAGTACAACGTGGATGACCCCAAGATGATCAGCCAGGGTCCTTCCGTGTGTATCTTCAACAAGACCGATCCGCAGGAAGTCCTTGCCTCGTGGCTGTTTGCGCAGTTCCTGCTTACCAACGACGTGCAGATTCCCTACGCCGAGACCGAAGGCTACGTGCCGGTGACCTCAAAGGCACAACAAACGAGCGAGTACCAGGACTACCTGGCACGCTCGGGCGAGGACAACGCCGAACACTACGCCGTTAAGATCGAGGCCACCAAGGTGCTTCTGGAGAATGCCGAGAACACCTTTGTCACAGCCGTCTTTAACGGCTCAGCCTCGCTGCGCGACGCCGCGGGACAGCTGATTGAGAACGTGACCAAGTCGGTCCGCCGCAAGCAGGTCGTAGACGACGCGTACCTAGACAAGCTGTTTGACGATGTAATGGCGCTGTACCATCTGGACCAGCTGGGCGGCGCTGTGGGTGGCGGCGCAAAGGAGCTGGGCCCGCTGCCGCGCGCATCTAAGATCCTGCTGGGCACGTTGGTCGTTGCCTGGATTGGCATTGCCGCTGTTGCAATCCACGACGAGAAGCAAAAGCGGCAGAGCTAAAAGGTCAAAGAGATGCTGGCAAGACGTCTTACGTCTCATATGAAGGTAGTAAAGACTGGTAGTTTGCAATGAGCGGCGAATTTGTCACGGTTTCGTGACAAATTCGCCGCTCAAAAGTTGTTGCGACGGGGCAATCGTTTTTGAGCGGCAGATTTGTCACTACATCGTGACAAAAAAACTGTATGTTTTGATATTGCCTAGCTTGCAGAACAAGACCAGTAGCAAGATCACAGCGCAAAGGGGGCTAAGCTCGGTATCCAGAAGGCCTGACAGTCATCGATAGTGCATAAGCAACCCAAGTTATCTGGGGCGTCATAACGATTATTCCTGTGTGAACAAAGCCGGATTATCGCAGAGGCTCTTGAGTGTCTGCTATCTATGCAGATTGTCCTTATAAGGAAGGTTCCACCTGTCCCGCCAATAGATACCGCTATCAGGCTTGCTTCTTTTCTTCTGTCCCATGTTGCTAAATAATAGAAACGCATTGCCCAGCTCCTACGACCTTTGGAGAGACTCATGCAGACAAGAAGGACCTTCCTTGCAACACTTGCTGGTACCTCGGCATTGATGCTGGCCGCGTGCGGCGGCTCGTCTTCTGGCGGCAACAGCAGCTCTAGCACCTCCACAGCTACCTCTGGCGACGGCACCGACGCCAAGGGCGAGGGCGTCATGACCTACGACCAGTACATGGCAGCAGCCGTTGACGACCCCGTTGTCATCGAGTGCTTTGTACAGGGCAAGCAATCATGGTGGGACAACAAGGCCACCATCTATGCCGCTGACGCCGATGGCGGTTACTTCATCTACAACGCCGAGTGCGACGAGGACACCTACGCCAAGCTGGTTGACGGCCAGAAAATCAAGGTCACCGGCTTCAAGGCTGACTTCTCCGGCGAGATTGAGGTTGCCGAGGGTGCCACCCTTGAGCTTGAGGACGGCAACTACATTGCCCAGCCCGTTGACGTTACCAGCCTGCTTGGCTCTGATGACCTTGTCAACTACCAGAACCAGAAGGTCTCGTTCACTGGCCTGACCATCGAGCCCTCTATGGACGCCCACAACAACGAGGTTGCGTTCCTGTACAACTACGACGGCTCGGGCGCCCCTGGCGACAACGCCGACCTGTACTTCAACGTGTCTGACGGCAAGAAGACCTACACCTTTACGGTCGAGTCGTACCTGTGCGACGAGAAGAGCGACGTGTACAAGGCCGTCACCGAGCTCAAGATTGGCGACACGGTTGACCTGGAGGGCTTCCTCTACTGGTACGAGGGCGCCAATCCGCACATCACCAGCGTCAC
>JAFWLX010000230.1 GCA_017510875.1 Atopobiaceae bacterium
CCCAGGCAGGGGAAGAGCGCGTGTCGTTGTACGAGTTTATGACCGAGGGCACAACTATCCTTGGCAACGACACGTTGTTGTCTCGCAGCGAATACGAGCTAGAACCTGATCTTATGGCGGCAGCCGTCATAAGCGATCACATGACAGGCATGCTTGAGGCGGTACCGCAGACCTTTGTGACTGACGATGGCACTCCTTACACCACCTACGTGTACGTACCGGTGGCTCAGGAGCGCTTTGAAACGCTCAAGCAGGCAGCGCTCGCCGTTGTGGATCAGACGGAGGGTGGCGAGACCAACCTTTCGGCACTGCTTGCCCATGCGGCATCGGATGAGCTGGGCCTTTTGGCGGCGGAGGACTACGATGTCATTCCCGTCTTTGCAAGCGACGGTGAGCAACTTGACAGTAAGATGGCATTCGTCAACTGGGACGGCCGCTACAGCTTTGAGCGTCCCTCTGCTGGCGTGAGTGGCTTGGGTCTTGAGTCTGGCGTGTGCCCCACCGCAGACATTGTCATTTCGCAGGACGTCTTTAGCGATCCGCGCACCAAGGTGGTAAGCGTCTTTGGTCGGCTCTGCGCGGTGCGCATTGCTACGGTCAAGCTGAGCACAGGAGACGCGCGCACGCGTTTGGTGCTGCAAGAGATGCCGTCCAATGGCAAAGATGGTGTCCAAGTGCTGCTTGACTTCTACCTTACGGTGGGACGCTATCCTCGCTACGAGTACTTCGATTACGACTTTGATGTTCTTCAGACAACTACGACCGACGAGTTGGGCAGCGAGCGATGCGAACTGCACCTGATGGTCATTTCGGGCAAGCGTGAAGACGATGACGAGACCGAGCTGGTTACCGCTGCTCAAGGCCATATCTTCAGTTACGTGCGCTACACCTTTACCAATCCGAACGATATCAACCAGCGGACGGCAATTGCCGTGCAGGTAACACCCGACAAGATTCACGCAACCGACTGCCCCGAAGACTGGGACAGCCACCTGTACCTAAGCCCGCAGATCAAGCTCGTCGAGCAGGACGGTCAAAGGTCTTGCGTGATGTGCTTTGTGGACCGCGCAGGCAGCGAGGACGTAAATGCCCTGAACGACCAGAGCTCCGACGAGACACGTGTGGGTGTAGGCATGTTCTTTGCCAAGGTGGTTGATGGTGGCAGCAAGGAGGCCGCACCGGTGTTGAGCGTCCCCGACCTAAGTGCCCTTCGCGACAAGCTGGGTACCATGGGCGATCTCGCGCTCACCAAGATGAGCCTCATGGGCGTTGCGAGTGGCTACAACACCATCAAGTTTGGTGGCGAGACTGCTCACTACCTGCTGCTGGGCGTAAATCCTGGGTTCAGTGCGACCATTACGGCACAGGCCGACACCTACGAAGAGAGTGCTCCGGGCATCAGCCAGATTTTGCGCGTGAGCGACGATGCATTGGCTGCGGTGCTCACTGATCCTGACGAAACCCAGCTTGACCTGCAGGAGGTTCTGGGACAGGACTATATGCTTACCTGCGTCAACGGCCAGCTGCATCGTGTCACTTGGGGTGACGTTGACTCGGGCAGTCCGGTGCCGCTGCTGGAGGCGTGCGGGCCAGAGGGTGCGCAGATCCACTCGTTTGCGGTTGATCCCAGCGGCGATTTCATCTACTGGCCAGCCGCATACGACGGCGACGAACCCATCAAATTTGATGAGAACGGCAATGCCAAGCCAAAGGATGAGCAGCATATTCATCGCATCATGGCCTGCCGCATGCGCGACGGCGTGTTCTCAAAGGCGTTCCCGCTTGCCGAGCAGGGTACGCATACCATTGACACGCTGCGTGTGCTGGAGAGCAACTACGAGGGCATCTCGTTTGTGAGCAGCGAGGTTGTGGACGCCCATCAGGCACAAGGCAACGTATGGTTTACGCTCGTGCCACACCTGCGCTGTGCCACGGTGGCGTACCTGGCAGCCGAGATGGGCATCGTGCACGTGGGAGACGACGTGTCGTTTAGGATTGCACTGCGCAACGATGGCAACACCTACCTCAAGAAGGCCACCATCAGGCTCAAGACGGGCTGGGAAGATGACGCCGAGGTGCTTGCAGAGCATGAGCTTGTGTTCTCAAAGGACAACATCTTGGTATCGCAGTGGAATCCGCAGGACGAGGACGGCAATCCTACTGGTTTGGAAAGCGACTACGCGCTGGCGCCAGGCGCTACCTCGCTCTATCACATCCCGGGCTTTGTGGTGCCGGAGGGCGCACCGCACGATTACTACATCTGTGCGAGCATCGTGGAGGGGTCGCTTGACATGGCAGAGGGAACGGGACTGATGGCCTCTGCAGACGGGCTGAGTCAGGAGTTCTTGGGTCAGGGTCTCATGACCATTGCGACGGGCGAACGCGTTGTGGCGGGTGAGACTGCGGCAACGGTTGAAGGTGGTTCCGAGGTGACCATCGATACCTCAAACCTGCATCCGTCAAACGTGGAGATTAGGGTTGGTGGCAGTGGCGGTTCCGGTGGCAGCGGCGGCTCCGGCGGTCGCAACGGCTCCAGTGGCACGGGTGGCTCCACAGGTCGCGCGAGGCTTCCGCAAACGGGCGACGACACTGCTGGCATGGGCGCTGCGGGTGCCGCGCTGGGCGCTGCGGGTGCTGCGATGTTGGCCTATTCCTATAGGCGCGAGAAGCTGGAGCACGAGGTACAGACAGAGGAGTAGCCCGTGAAACGCATATGGCCTGAGACTAACGGGACAAAAGGGGGCAGCCCCTTACTGTTCCTTCCCACGGGTTACGACCTCATCCCATGGAACAGAAAGGGGCTGCCCCCTTTTGTCCCGCTAAATAGGCAGACTGTGCGGCGCGTATCGTGGCATCTGACAGGTGTAAGGCGTGCCAGGCAGGCATCATCCTGTCTGGTAAAGCTTGCCGCACTCATCGTGTTGGCCCTGTTCCTCTGCGTGCCGCATCCCGCGCAGGCACAGGACGAGGCTGTGGGAACGGATTGGCTAATCTCCATCAACTCGTGGGAGGAACTCGTCGAGACAATCAATCGATTCAATATGAGCACCGATTCGCACACGCTCATCATTGAGCAGGACTTGCAACGTCAGCAGGGCTCTGCCGATTTGAATATTGCCTATCACAACGTCACGATCAACCTTAACGGTCATAGCATTGACGGGTGTTCGGATGCAGGCTCGGACTCCGGTCACCGCTTTATAAGAGTTACCGTTGCAGGGAGCCTCACCATTACCGACAACAGCGAGCAGGGCAACGGCGTCATCAAGGGCTGGTCAGGAGAGCGGGGCGGCGCCTTCTTGGTGGAAGGCGGAGGTACCCTGCGCATTAATGGCGGTACCATCTCGGGCAATAGCGCCACGCAGGGTGGCGCCATCGCCATCGACAATGCGACCTGTACGGTAGAGAGGGGAACCATCTCCGACAATAGCGCCGAGCAGGGTGGCGCCATCTTTGCTGAAGCTGAAGGTCAAGCTAAAAGTATCCTGCGCATAAGCAACGGCATCATCTGCAACAACAGTGCCACGCAGGGCGGCGGCGTATATGTAGGGCATAGAGGGTACCTCTTCTTCGAGGACGGCACGATTGCATCGAACAACGCCGCTGAGAATGGCGGCAACCTTGCCGTGATGGATGGCGGCGAGGCGAGCATGGAAGACGGCGTGCTGAGCACGGGCTTGGCACAATACGGTGGTGGCGTGGCGGTCTGTGGTGGGACGTTTACGATGCAGGGTGGCATCGTCAGGGACAATACCGCCTCAAATGGCGGCGGCATCGTAGTCCTTGACGGGATCGCCTCGGTCAAGAACGCCTCTGCCTATGGCAACAGCTGCTCGATAGAGGGCGGCGGCGTGTATGTGGGAACTCAAGGTCGCTTTGAGGTCGCAGACGCGGTGAACATCTCTCACAACGAGAAGCACTCCCATAATGCAAAGCGCAACGCTTCGCAGGATGTCTTTTTGGAGGTGGGCGCTGTCATCACGGCAGTCGACTCGCTCGACTATTCCGAAACCATGTATGTGGATGTGCAGGACATGCCGCTGGAAAACGAGTCGCGCGCCATAGCGGTGCCCGGGACCTATGGCGATTTGGCATTTGCGTGTGAGAATCCCGATTACGAGCTGTATTACGAGAGCGACGAGGACGGGCAGCGCGTGGCGCTGCTCCGGTATATCCCCGAATACAACTACGAGCCGGTGAACTCGTGGGCCGACTTGGCTCAGAAGCTGCGTTCGTTGAAGAAGAACGAGAAGGCTTCGTACAAGCTGGAGCGTGACCTTCTCTACGGGACGGGCCTGCCTGCCGAGTTTGCCACGCGACCCCTGGAGATCCGCAAGGGCGCTCAGGTCACTATTGACCTCAATGGCTATTACATCGATCGCGGGCTCTCGGGCCAGGGCACACCTTCCCTGGAAGACTCCGAGCGCTGCGTGTATGTGTCAAAGGGCACACTTACCATTCGCGACAGCTGTGGTGGCGGCGCCCTGTATGGAGGCTGCTGCCGGTATGGTGGTGGCGTGTTTGTCGCCGACGGGACGCTGGCGCTCGAAAGCGGGTCCATCACCGGCAACAAGGCCGTCTATGGCGGGGGTGTATGCGTGGGCATGGGCACCTTCGAGCTCAGAGGTGGCAGCGTGACCGACAACATTGGCTTGGCACAGGCCCTTCCCTGTGGCGGCGGTGTGTACGTGGGAGATAACAGCAGCTTGCCCCCCGTCAGCGAGGGTGACGAGGACGATGAAGACGAGGATCCAATAGAAACGGTTGCCCAGGGAACCATGACCATGACGGGTGGCAGCGTCGACCACAACAAGGCGGCAGGCTGGGGCGCCGGCGTGTGTGCGTCCAACGGCATCCTTACGGTCACCGATGGTGTCATCGAACACAATGTGCCCTTGGAGGGAGCCTCGCAGGGCGGCGGCGGCGTGTTTGCCGGCAGTGGGTCAACGGTTGACCTACGTGGTTGCAGCGTGAATGACAACGAGCTGGTCGGACCCGAAGGGGAGGCTGAGGGCGCCGGAGTCTCGGTGATGGGCAACTCAACGGTCGTCCTTGGGGATGCGACCATTACTCGCAACGTATGCAAACAGGGTGGGGGAGGCATTATGGTGGCCTCGTCCGACCTGACCATCGACGGCGCCCAGATTTGCAACAACAGGGCGGAGGGTTCTGGTGGTGGAATCATGGTGCGCTACGCTGCCACCTGCTCGTTCCAATCAGGGTCCATCAACGATAACTACACCAACGTCCATGGCGGTGGCGTGCAGGTAGCAGAAGGCGGCTTCTTTGCAATGAACGAAGGCGCGGTAACAGGCAACTATGCCGGGGTAACGCAAAGCTCCAACGAGCAATCAGATGCAGATGCCCCAGCCCTCGCGCAGGCGGTCGACGATGAGGAGGGAGGCCTTGGCGCGTATTGGAGCAAAGGCGGTGGCTTCAATGTGGATGGTACGCTCTTTGTAAGGGGAGGTACCATTACCGGCAATGCGGCCGCGGAGTATGGCAATGGCATTTGCCTTAACAAGCATATGTATAACAGCGCGCGCCTGTCACTGTCCGGCTCGCCCCTGCTGGCAAACAATTATGCCCCATGGAATAGCCGGGCCCGGGATGAGATGAGATACGAGGACATCTTTATCTACGCAGAATCCTATGGCAAAGGTGACGAGCATCAGATTGTAGAAGTGGCCGATAGCTTTACGCCTCCTCAGCCTGTGTGCATTTCAAAGAACGAAGGCTTGCTAACAGATCCGCTGACCTTTACGCCGCTCGTAGGCGATGGTGACTATGAGATTGGAGCCTTTGTCACCTCGCAAGTGTATCGTGACTGGTACAAACCCGGGTATCCACCGGAAAATTACGTACTCGTAAAAAAAGACAATGGGATCTTGTACGCCTACGTGCATACGCACGACTGGATAGTGGGAGATTCCCAAGAGTACGATAAGTATCTTGAGATCAACTGCAGGGACAAAGAGTGTCCTTTTGCCACGCAGCCGGTAGTCCTCGAAATGAAGGTGGACTATCTGGATGCGGCGGAAGGTGAGGCTAGGGCTATTGCGCACATAGAGCGTTCTAACATGTCCCCCGATCTGGATATCGAAGAATCGTCCATAGCCTACTACAAGGATGATGATGGGTCCTCCGAGAGGGTGCTTCTCGATGGGCCACCCAGCGAGCCAGGCTCGTACTATGCGGTATCG
This sequence comes from Atopobiaceae bacterium, assembly GCA_017510875.1. Classification (GTDB taxonomy): domain Bacteria; phylum Actinomycetota; class Coriobacteriia; order Coriobacteriales; family Atopobiaceae; genus UBA1367. The sequence continues at coordinate 6,204 of JAFWLX010000230.1, forward strand.
CATATCACCATTGCAGGGACCATACATAAAGACCTATCTGTCATCTTCTGGCTGGCGTCAACTGATAACTCTAAGTTTGGTGAAGAAGAAGATCAGAACGCTGGACGTCAGCCGCAGCCCAACACGCCTTCGTACACACAAGGCGGTTCATCTGGACAGGCGTCAGGACAGGAATCGCAGGGACAAAAACGCACGTCAGCTGCCAAGCTGCCACAGACCTCGGATGTGCCGCCAAAGCACGCCGGAGCATTGGCGTTGGCTGGCGCAGCTGCCCTGCTGGGTGCGCTGGCAACGAGGCGCAGGAAGAGCGCTGCATAGTTCCAAGGCACAGCATTTTCTCGGCGAACGGGACTTTACGTTGGGGCCTTCTTGGGATATGATATTCAATCCGTCACAACTGCTTCACAATTCAATTCTGCGTTTCTGCAGGTAAAACGAATGAGCGGGCTATATAAACGAAAAGCCATGCGATGTCAAGACTTTTTTGTTGACCAAAATTCACAGGTCCGTTACTTTATTAGATTGCGACAACTGCCGCTCTTTCGTCTTACCTAAGGAGGAAACGCCCGGTGCCTACCGCAATGTCTTCCCCAAATGCGCAGCTAAACATGCGCGATCGCGTGTCTTTCAGTAAGATTGCACCCGCGATGCCCCTGCCAAACCTCATCTCGGTTCAGAAGGAATCCTTCGAGCGCTTTATGACTGACGGCCTTGCCGAGTCGTTTGCCGAGTTCTCGCCCATTCAGAACTCCGCGGGCACGATGGAGGTAACCTTTGGCGAGCATCAGTTTGGTGATCCCCCCTCAACAATAGCCGAGTGCCGTGTCAAGGACATCTCCTACCAGGCACCTCTCTTTGTTGACGTGCGCTTTGTCAACAAGGAGACCGGCGAGATCAAGGAGCAGCTGGTGTTCATGGGCGATTTCCCGCTCATGACCGACCGCGGCACCTTTGTCATCAATGGCACCGAGCGCGTGGTTGTCTCGCAGCTGGTGCGCTCGCCTGGTGTGTACTTCTCGGCCGAGAGGGACAACGGCGTAGACGTGCACCACGTGCAGTTTATCCCTGCCCGTGGCGCTTGGCTCGAGTTTGAGGTAGACAAGCACGGTCACCTGGTGGTTCAGATTGACCGCAAGCGTCGTCAGAGCGCAACTATGCTGCTGCGCGCCCTTGGCTATGCCGAGACCGACGACGAGATCATGAACCTGCTGGGCAACTCCGACGTGGTGCGCTCCACGCTCGAGCGCGACGTTGCCACCACGCGCGAGGACGCCCTCATCGAGATCTACCGTCGTCAGCGTCCGGGCGAGCCTCCCACCGTGGATTCCGCCCGCTCCCTGCTCGAGGGCCTCTACTTCAACAACCAGCGCTACGACCTTGCGCGCGTCGGTCGCTACAAGATCAACAAGAAGCTGGGTCTTGACATCGACCCCGAGCAAAAGGTCCTCACCCGCGAGGACATTATCAGCGCACTGCGCTACCTCATTGCTCTGCACGAGGGCGATCCCGAGAAGAAGGTCGACGACATCGACCACTTTGGCAACCGTCGCGTGCGTACCGTGGGCGAGCTGGTGCAGAACCAGTTCCGCATTGGCATGAGCCGTATGGAGCGCGTGATTCGCGAGCGTATGGCCTCGCAGGACGCCGATGACATCACCCCGCAGTCGCTCATCAACATCCGTCCCATTGTGGCTGCCATCAAAGAGTTCTTTGGCTCCTCGCAGCTGTCGCAGTTCATGGACCAGAACAACCCGCTGTCGGGCCTTACCCACAAGCGTCGTCTCTCGGCACTTGGCCCTGGTGGTCTTGCCGGCCACAAGTCTGGCTCAAGCCGCCGCACCAACGTGCCTACTGCCGTGCGCGACGTCCATAACTCGCACTACGCACGTATGTGCCCCATCGAGACGCCCGAAGGTCCCAACATCGGCCTCATCGGCTCGCTGGCCCTCTATAGCCACGTGAACGAGTACGGCTTCATCGAGGCTCCGTATCGTCGTGTGGTTGATGGCCATGTGACCAACGAGATTGACTGGATGACCGCCGACGAGGAGGAGCAGCACGTCATTGCTCCTGCCAACGTGCCTATTGACGAGAAGACCGGCGAGTTTATTGCCGTCGACTCGCATGGCAACCTCTACCATCCCGAGCAGGTCATTGCCCGTACGCGCAACTTTGACGGATCGTTTGGTGCGCCCGCGCAGGTTGACGTCCACACGGTTGACTACATGGACGTGTCGCCGCGTCAGCTGCTCTCGGTGGCCGCAAACCTCATTCCGTTCCTCGAGCACGACGACGCAAAGCGTACCCTTATGGGCGCAAACATGCAGCGTCAGGCCGTGCCTCTGATCCGTGCCACGGCACCTTTGGTGGGCACGGGCCTCGAGGCTGCTGCCGCACACGACTCCGGCGAGCTCATCTGCGCCGAGGACGACGGCGTGGTCATCGAGGTTGACGCCTCCCACGTGATCACCGACGAGGGCGGTCACATCAAGACCTACAACCTGCCCAAGTACGAGCGCTCCAACCAGAGCACCTGCATCAACCACCGTCCCATCGTGCATGTGGGCGAGCATGTCTCTGCTGGTCAGACCCTTACTGACGGTCCTTCCGTTGACATGGGCGAGCTTGCCCTTGGCGCCAACCTCACCGTGGCCTACATGCCGTGGGAGGGCTACAACTACGAGGACGGCATCATCGTCTCCGAGCGTGTGGTGCAGCAAGACCTGCTTACCTCCATCAACATCTCGCGTCACGAGATTGACGCCCGCGACACCAAGCTTGGTCCCGAGGAGATTACCCGCGAGATTCCCAACCAGGGCGAGGACATGCTGGCCAACCTCGACGACGACGGCATCATTCGCATTGGTGCCGAGGTGGGTCCTGGCGACATCCTGGTGGGCAAGGTTACCCCCAAGGGCGAGACTGCCCTTACCGCCGAGGAGCGCCTGCTGCGTGCCATCTTTGGTGCCAAGGCGCACGACGTACGCGATACCTCGCTCAAGATGCCTCATGGCGCCTATGGCCGCGTGGTGGACGTGGTTCGCTTTAGCCGCGAGGCTGGCGACGACCTGCCTCCTGGCGTCAACGAGCTGGTGCGCGTGTTTGTCGCACAGCGCCGCAAGATCCAGCAGGGCGACAAGATCTCGGGCCGCCACGGCAACAAGGGCGTGGTGTGCAACGTGCTGCCCGTGGAGGACATGCCTTACATGGCCGATGGCACCCCTGTTGACGTGCTGCTCGACCCGCTGGGCGTCCCCTCGCGTATGAACGTGGGCCAGCTGCTCGAGTGCCATCTTGGCTGGGCCGCCACGCAGGGCTTCGATCTTGATAACGAATTTGATACCAGCTACGTCTCGGACAAGGTTATCGAGGGTCCCCATTACGTGGCCACTCCGGTCTTTGACGGCGCCACCGACAAAGAGGTTGCGGAGTGCATCCGCCGCGCCAACATCAACCTGATGAACAAGGCCATCCGTGACTACGGCGAGCACATGCGTCCCGACTTTGTGCCGCAGCTCAACGACATGGGCAAGACCACGCTCTATGACGGCCGCACCGGCGAGCCGTTTAAGAGCCCCATCACGGTGGGCACCTCCTACATCCTTAAGCTTGGCCACATGGTGGACGATAAGATTCACGCCCGCTCAACAGGCCCCTACAGCTTGGTTACCCAGCAGCCCCTGGGCGGCAAGGCCCAGTTTGGTGGCCAGCGCTTCGGCGAGATGGAGGTGTGGGCACTGTACGCCTACGGTGCCGCCAACGTCTTGCAGGAGATTCTTACGGTTAAGTCCGACGACACCAATGGCCGCGTCAAGACCTACGAGTCCATCGTCAAGGGCGAGAACGTGCCCGAGGCTGGCATCCCCGAGTCCTTCAAGGTGCTGGTCAAGGAGATTCGCTCCCTGGCGCTTGACATCGAGCCCATCTCGTACCGCAAGGTGGAGAAGGCGCCAGCCGCTGCGGCTACCAAGCCCGAGCGTGACGCCATTGACATGTTTGCGATGGCCGACGACGCCAACAGCCTCATCGGCGGCGTTGCGGCAGATCTGGACCTGGCTTCCATGGGCGCCGAGACCCTCATTGGCGCACCTCTCAACGATAAGGAGTAGCGAACGTGGCAGACTTCGATACCACCGACTTCGATGCAATCAAGATCTCGCTGGCTTCTGCCGACCAGATTCGCAGCTGGTCCCACGGCGAGGTAAAGAAGCCCGAGACCATCAACTACCGCACGCTTAAGCCCGAGAAGGACGGCCTGTTCTGCGAGAAGATCTTTGGTCCTGTCAAGGACTGGGAGTGCTCCTGCGGCAAGTACAAGGGCATCCGCTTCAAGGGTATTGTGTGCGAGCGCTGCGGCGTTGAGGTCACAAGCGCAAAGGTGCGCCGCGACCGCATGGGCCACATCGAGCTTGCCGCTCCCGTGAGCCACATCTGGTACTTCAAGAGCCCCACGAGCTTCCCGCTGGCCCGTCTGCTTGACATCAAGAGCAAGGACCTCGAGAAGGTGCTCTACTTTGCCTCCTACGTCATCACCGAGGTTGACACCGAGGCCCGCGAGGCTGACGCCGAGGACCTTAAAGAAGAGCTTATCGCCGACCTCGAGGAGCTTGACGCCGAGCGCGACGACGAGATCGAGCGTCTCAAGGCCCAGGGCGAGGTATCTGGCGATGAGTTTGACGACGTCGAGCCCCTCTCTGCCGAAGAGATTCGCATTGGCATCGCCGACCTCGAGGAAGAGTACGAGGAAGAGAAGCAGCTGCGCCGCGAGGCCTTTGAGAAGTTCATGCAGCTTGAGAAGCGCGAGCTCATCTCTGACGAGAGCCTCTTTACCGAGATGCGCCGCTACTACTCCATCTACTTCAAGGGTGGCATGGGTGCCGAGGCCGTGCGCGATCTGCTGCGCGGTGTTGACCTGGGTGCCGAGGCCGAGGAGCTGCGCGCCATTGTGGCTTCCGAAGACTCGCAGAAGCAGCGTCGCGAGAAGGCCGTCAAGCGTCTTGAGGTGGTTGACGCCTTCCTCAAGGGCGACAACGACCCGGCCAACATGATCTTGGATGTCATCCCCGTGATTCCGCCCGATCTGCGCCCCATGGTGCAGCTCGACGGTGGCCGCTTTGCGGCATCGGACCTCAACGACCTCTATCGTCGTGTCATCAACCGCAACAACCGCCTCAAGCGCCTGCTTGACCTGGACGCTCCTGCAATCATCGTCAACAACGAGAAGCGCATGCTGCAGGAGTCGGTTGACGCCCTGTTTGACAACGGTCGTCGCGGCCGCGCCGTTACCGGCCGTGGCGGGCGTCCGCTCAAGAGTCTTGCCGAGGCCCTCAAGGGCAAGCAGGGTCGCTTCCGCCAGAACCTGCTGGGCAAGCGCGTCGACTACTCCGGCCGTTCGGTCATCG
>JAFWLX010000231.1 GCA_017510875.1 Atopobiaceae bacterium
GAAGGACTATACCACAACGCGCGCAAGACGTGGGGGACAAGCTTACACACGAGGGCCGTATATGATGCGGTAGTAATCGTTTTCGGGCTCGCAGGTCTGCAGAACTATCTTGTCGTAGCCCACCAGCTCCCATATCTCGTCGAGATAGCCGTCGTCGGGGTAGTCAAAGAGGCCCTCTACCCGCATGGTGATGCCGTTGATGGTTACCTCGTCGCCGGGAATCATCTGCAGGATCTGCTCGCCGTAGCTGGACCAGTCGTGCGCAATATAGTACTCAAGCGCCCACTCGGTAAGCGAGCCGTCGTCGCTTGCCTCTTCGGTGCCGTACTCTCGCCGTGCCTCCCAAGGGCCAAAGGCCACAGGGTCGCGCTCGACGTAGGTGAGCTCGTGCACGCGCGTAAGGGCATACGCTCGTACGGCGTCGCGATAGTCCTCATAGGGCACATCGTAGAGATATTTGTACATCAGCAGCAGGGTTTGGCCGCGCACGGCCTTCAGTATCCCTGGCGCAGATGCTGCGGCTATATCTTCGGTTGTGATGCTCTCTGTTTCTGGTGCCGCAACGGCGCAACCCGCACACAAAAGTGTGGCCGCCAGACACGCACCAAACAGGGCTCGCAGCCTGCCTGCCCTCCTCAGCAAGAATTACTCCCCAAACGAGGGGCGCCACGCGCCGGGCTGCAGGTAGGGGTTGGTCTTGAGCTCGTGGCTCATCACCGTGTTGACCCCGTGTCCACAGAGAAGCACGGCATCGGGGTCAATGAGCGTGGAGAGGCGCTCGAGCGTGCGCGTCATCTGCTCCCAGCTGCCACCGTACAGGTCGGTGCGACCACACGCTCCCGCAAAGAGCGTGTCGCCCACAAACACCACGCCCTCGGCGCTCTTCTCCCCCACCAAGATGATGCCGCCTGGCGTGTGCCCCGGCGTCTCGTACACCCTAAAGGCAGCGTTTCCCACCTCAAGCACATCGCCCTCGACAAGCACGCGATTGGGTGCGGGGGGATCTTCCACCTCCATGGCACTGGGGCTGAACACGTGGCTCGAGAGCTCCACGGCCTTAGTGGCCTCCTCGGCATCCTTGGCACCAATGGCCCACGGGGCATCCGTGGCCTCGACCAGAGCGCGCACGCCGCCCACATGGTCGTGATGGCGATGCGTGGCAACCACCCAGACCACCTGCACGTCAGAGAGCGCCTGGGCAATGCGTGCCCCCGAGGCACCGGGGTCTACCACCATGCACTTGCCATCCGACACATACGCGTAGCAGTTGGTTTGGATGTCTCCCACCACCATGCAACGAATCTCGTCCTCAGAAGACATGCTCGCCTCCCCTCTTGGCGGCCACCTTGGGCCAGCGACCTATAGGCACCTACGCGCGACGCTTAAGCTGCTTTGCGCCCTCGCCCGGCATGATGCGCCGTGCATCGTACACCGCGGGCACACGGTTGACACGGGCCAGCAGGGGCGCAAGCAGCGACGCATCGGAAAGCGCAATCAAGAAGCGCAGACGTGCCACCCCCGTGTCACCGGTTTGCGTGGCCGCTGAGAGAATGTTGCAGTGAGCCTCAGAAATTGCAATGGTCACGTCCTTGAGCAGGCCAATGCGATCGGTAGCCTCCACCACAATCTCTACCTGGAACTCGGTTGCCCCCGAGGTGTCCCACGCCACATCTATCATGCGCTCGGGATGCTCCATGAGCGAGGTGACGTTTGGGCAGTTGGCGCGATGCACCGATACTCCCCTGCCACGCGTGATGAAGCCCACAATGTCGTCTCCGGCAACCGGGTTGCAGCAGCGCGCCAAATGAACCAGCAGGTCAGGATCTCCTTTGACCACCACGCCGCTTTGGGGGCGGTGGCGACGGTCGCTTGTCTTGGTGGGCAGAAGCGGCTTGTCCTGCTCAATGAGCCGCTGCTTGTTGGCCTTGCGCGCCTCGCGCTCAACCTCGTTTGCCGGACGCGTCTCGGCAATCTCCTCGTCCACGCGATGCGCTATCTGCTTGGGCGACAACCTGCCCGACCCAATGGCGGCCAGCATGGTCTCTACGTCGTGGTAGTCGGTTGTCTCGCATACCTTCTCAAGCGCCTTGGTCACACGCTGAGAAGAGATGCCGTATCCGTATTTGCGCAGCTCGATGGCCAAATATCCCCTGCCACGCTCGGCGTCGGCACCCTTGTTCTCGGTTGCAAAGTACTTGCGGATCTTAGAGCGGGCCGATGGCGTAACCACCATGTTGATCCAGTCATGGCCCGGCTTGGCGTTCTTGTTGGTGATGATCTCTACGCGGTCGCCGCTCTGCAGCTTGTAGGTAAGCGGCACCATAGAGCCATTGACCTTGGCGCCAATGCAGTGGTGGCCCACCTGCGTGTGCACGGCATAGGCAAAGTCGAGCGGCGTGGCATTGCGCCGCAGGCTCATGACCTCGCCTTTTGGTGTAAACACAAATATCTCGTGCTCAAAGAGGTCCACGCGCAGACTGTTGAGGAACTCGTGCGGATCGTCAAGCTCCTCCTCGGTGGTCCAGTCCAGCGTGCGACGGATCCAGTTGATCTGGGTGTCAACCGAGCGGTCGTCGGCCGACATCTGACCGCGCGAGTTGCCCGAACTCTTGTACAGCCAATGCGCGGCAATGCCGTACTCGGCCTTGTTGTGCATCTCGTGCGTACGAATCTGAATCTCTACCGTGCCCACCTCGGGACCAATGACCGTGGTGTGCAGCGACTGGTAGCCATTGGCCTTGGGCATGGCCACGTAGTCCTTGAAGCGGCCGGGAATGGGGTGCCACAGCGAGTGCACGGCACCCAAGACCGAGTAGCAGTCCCCTACTGTCTCGGTAAGCACGCGCAGCGCGATAAGGTCGTAGATCTCTGAGAACTCCTTGCGCTTGCGCGTCATCTTTTGGTAGATGGACCAGAGGTGCTTGGGCCGCCCCGTTATCTGGATGCCCTCAAGGCCCACACGGCTTAGCTCGTCCTCAAGCAGCTTGATGGCCTCGTTGGTGCGCTCCTCGCGCTGCGTGCGCGACTCCTGCACCATGCGGGCTATGCGCTCATACTCTTCGGGCTGCAGGTAGAAAAAGGCAAGGTCCTCAAGCTCCCACTTGATGGACGAGATGCCCAGGCGGTCGGCCAGAGGGGCATAGACGTCCATGGTCTCTTGCGACTTGAGCACGCGCTTTGCCGGAGGCAGCGCCGCCATGGTACGCATGTTGTGCAGGCGGTCGGCCAGCTTGATGATAAGCACGCGGATGTCCTTGCTCATGGCAAGGAACATCTTGCGCAGGTTAAGGGCCTGCTTCTCGTCAAGGGAGGAGACCTCAACCTGTGTGAGCTTGGTCACGCCATCCACCAGCTCGGCAACGGTGTCGCCAAACCTCTCGCGCAGATCGTCCAGCGAAGCATCAGTGTCCTCAACCGTGTCGTGCAGGATGGCCGCACAGATGGGGTCCTCGTCCAGGTGCAGGTCGGAGGCCAAAATGATGGCCACCTCTACGGGATGGGTGATATAGAGCTCGCCCGAGCGGCGCTTTTGGTTGCGATGGTACTCGCGCGCAAACTCGTAGGCACGACAGACCTTGTCCATGGCCTGCGCGTCAAGATAGCTTGCACAGGTTACCTGCAGCACGCGCCAGTTGTCGGCACCAGGAGCGGGCCCAACCCGTTTGTGCTCGTTCTGGCTTCTTAATGCCTCGCCCATGGCTGCCCCCTTTCTCCCTACCCGTCAACCACGCACCCAAACGACGGGGTGATGGGACGGTTGATCTGCGCAAGCATGTCTTGCTCGCTTGCCTGCAGCGCCCAATCGCGAAACTCTGCAAACGCATCACGGAAACGTAGCCCCTCAAGATAGCGCGTTGATGTTTCCAAATCCATTCTGGGAGGATTAGCAATCATCTGTATTCGGCGAGCGGTGCCATGGCCAGAAGTTTGCAAGAACCCAAGCTCGCGGAAGATCGAGACCCCGCAGGACACCGAGCGCTCGTCAAGCTTGGAGCGCGGATCGACCGTGGCAGCCTGCTCGGCGATGTCTGCGTTTGAGATGGCCAGCGAGTTGTCCCCGACGGCACGGCTGAGCATCATCAGCGTTCTGTAGAGCGTGACCAACTCGTTGCGCGAGGGTGACATGCCCGCAATCACATGCTCGTTGATGCGCGCGTCACGCTCGCCAAAGAACAGGTGCACGCAGGCTTCCTGCCCATCGCGACCCGCACGGCCGCTCATCTGGTTGAACTCGATGGCGCCAAACGGAAGGTGATAGAGCACCACGTCACGAATGTCGGGAAGATTGACGCCCTCACCAAAGGCGCTGGTAGAGACAATGCAGGTAAGCTCTCCCGAGCGGAAGGCGTCCTCGACCTGCTGGCGCTCCTCACGCGTGAGGCCCGCGTTGTAGAACGACACGCAGCGGCCAAGCTCTGGGATGGAGCGGCGCAGCATGCGCGCTAGCGAGACGGACTGCTCGCGCGAGTTGACATACACAACGCACTTGCGGCCGCTTGACACGAGCGCCACCAGGGCCGCCTCGCGGTCGCGCAGCTCGCGGCAGTCGCGCAGGTGCAGGTTGGGGCGCACGCTTGCGTCGATGATAACGTCATCGGCAGAGATGCCGGCCAGACGGCATACCTCGCCGGCCACCTCGTCTTGCGCCGTGGCGGTAACCGCCAGCACCACAGGCTGGCCAAGCATCTCGCGTACCTGCGGCAGCTGCAGGTACGAGCTGCGGCTGCCACCCTTGGCCGTGCCCGCATGGTGCGCCTCGTCAATGACAACAAAGCCAATGCGGCCAGACGCGGCAAAGCGATCGGCATGGATGGTCAAGAACTCGGGCGTGGTGAGCACAACGTCAGCCAGACCTTCGCGTAGCTGCTCAAAGACCTCGTCCCGCTCGTCCTGGGAGGTCTCGCCGGTAAGCACGCGAACCTGTAACCCCAGGCGACCCAGCGACTGCTCGAGGTGATAGGACTGGTCCGAGACCAACGCGCGCAACGGGTAGACAAAGACGCTCGCGCGACCATGCGCTATGGCCTCACGCGCGGCATGAACATGGAAGATGAGCGACTTGCCGCGTCCGGTGGCCATGACGCACAGCGTTGAGCGGCCGGCACCAAGCTGGTCAAGCGCCGCGCGCTGAGCCGGCAGGAAGTCGTGGTTGCCAATCATGGCGCGGCGCAGCTCGTCATCAAGCTCGCCGGCACCCAGCGCAGCAAGCCGAGCGCGCTCGGCTGTGGCCTGGGCCAGCTCACGCTCCGGCTGTTGTACGGCATCCTCGCGTGACACCTCGATGTTTGCACCGTACGAGCGTCCCTCGACACCTCCGGTCACAGCGCTCACGTAGGCCTGATAGCGCATGCCGCCATCAAGGTTGGGTGCCAGCACGGCCGCAATCTGCCTGCGCAGAAAGCCCACCTGCACGCCGCTTAAGGTACTGAGCGCAATTGCGTTGGCATCGTAGGGGTTATGCATGTCGCGCGAGACCACCAGCTCTTGTCCGGCCTCGAGCGATGAGACCACCGCCTGACGGCCCTCAAACGAGACCCCCACCACCTTGGTCACAAAGCGCGTGGCCGTAGCAATGCCTGCGTACGCATCGCGCGAGAGTATCTCGTCAGCATGCGCAAACAGATGGTCTGCTATGCCCTCCTCTGCAGGCTGGACTGAATCTGGGGCCAATGTCTCCTCGTCGCGATAGAGAATGTCGCGCACCATGAGCTTAGGCTTGGTACGGCCCTGCCAGGTCTCGCTCACCGCCTCAAAGACAAGGTCAACAGCCTCGTCGCAAGCAACGGCCCGCTCGATCTGCGGCGTTCTGAACATGATGGCCGCAACCGTGCTTATGCCGTCGGTTGCAGAGAAGCGTAGGTGGTTTCCGCCTACGCCCACACGAGCGCGGTTGCGCATGCACACACCGCGCGCGGCAAGCAGGGGCTTCTTGTTTCCCTGGCCAAAGGGCTGCAGTATATCAAGCGCCTCGATGCCCGGGATGGTCATCTCGGACAGGCTGACCAGCGCCGACACCTCGCCCTTGTCCACAAACTGCTCTTCGGGAAGCTGCGCCAAAACATCCTCGAGACGATCCCTGAACGCGTCCAGCTTGTCCACCTGGCAGGTCACACCCACGGCCCCGGCATGCCCGCCAAAACGAACAAGCAGGTCAGAGCATTGCTCTACGGCATGGAAGAGGTCCACGGTGCCCACCGAGCGGCCAGAGCCGCGCGCGACGCCGTCGGTGATGCTAAAGAGGATGGCGGGCACATGGTATGCATTGGTTATGCGACTGGCAACGATGCCCTTTACGCCCTCATGCCAGCCTTCGCCCGCGGCAACCACCACCCTGCCGCCAGTGTACGTCTTCTCCACCTTGGCCAAGGCAGCGTCGGTAAGCTGCGACTCTATCTCGCGACGCGTGGTGTTAATCTGCTCCAGGCGTGCGGCAAGCACCGCGGCTTCGGCAGGATCGCTGGTGTAGAGCAGGTCAAAGGCAACGTCGGTGGAACCCATGCGGCCTGCGGCGTTAAGCCGTGGCACAAGCGAGAAGGGCAGCTCGTCGGCGGTTATCTGCGTTATGTCAACGCCCGCGGTTGCCGCCAGGGCCAGCACGCCCGGACGCGAGGTGCGCCGCATGCGGGCAATGCCATCGGTCACCAGGGCACGATTCTCGCCCTGCAGCAGCATCATGTCCGATATGGTGCCCAGCATGGCAAGCTCGGTATAGCTGAGCCATAAGTCTGGTTGTCCCAAGCGGTGCCCCAGCACATCAATGAGCTTGAGCGCTACGCCCGCACCCGCAAGCTCGCGCGAGGGGCAATCGGGCCAAAGCTTGGGGTCGGTTACCGGAACGTTTTTGGGAACAAGGTCGCCCGGCTCGTGGTGGTCGGTGATCACCACGTCAATGCCGCGCGAGAGAAGCCAATCCACCTCGTTTGCCGCGGCAATCCCGTTGTCGACGGTCACCACAAGCGAGGGGTCGCAGCCCTCTATAACGCGCTCGAGCGCCTCGGCAGAAAGGCCGTAGCCCTCGCCAAAGCGGTTGGGGATGTACGGGTACGTATGGGCCCCAAGATCGCGCAGAGCAAGCGTGAGCAGGCAGGTGGCACTCATGCCGTCTACGTCAAAGTCGCCATAGACGGCAATGGTCTCGCCCGCAAGAATGGCTTGCTCTAGGCGGTCTGCAGCCTCTTCCATGCCCGGAATGAGCATAGGGTCGTGCCAATCGTGTTCCAGCGAAGGCGAGAGAAACGCCTGCGCACTGGCAACGGTGTCATATCCACGCGCCACCAGCACGCGCGCAACCAAAGGAGATATGCCAAGCGCCTCGACGAGGCCGCGCTCGGCCTCGTCGTTTGACGGCAGCACATCCCATCGCCTGCTGCCTATCAGGCCGCCCACGACTACACGTCCGCCACAGGCGTGACGAGAGTCGCCTTCTCACCATACTTTTCTTCAAGCTTTGCCCAACGAGGCTCGCGCGTCTTCCACATGGCCAGAAGCGGCGTGGCAACGGCGTAGCTTGAGTAGGTACCCAGAAGCTCGCCCAGAATCATGGCGAAGGCAAAGTCCTTGAGCGTGGCACCGCCAAAGAAGTACATGCACAGCTCGGGAACAAGCGTGGTGATGGTGGTGTTGATGGAGCGCACGACCACCTCGTTGATCGAGAAGTTGCAGATCTGGTAGTAGGTGCGATGGATGCCGTCGCGTAGGGTCTTGGCGTTGTCGTTGGTACGGTCAAACTCGACTACCGTGTCGTAGAGCGAGAAGCCCATGGTAGAGAGCAGGGCCGCCACCACGTTGGGGGTCACCGGAATCTGCGTCCAAGCGTAGATGCCCAAGATGATGACCATGTCGTGGATAAGGGCTATGACGGCCGTAATGGACATCTTGAACTCGTAGCGAATGGAGACGTAGGCAATGATCAGCAGGATTGCCAAACCAAAGGCCATGAGAGACGAGCGCGTGACGTCGGCTCCCCAGTCGGGACCGATGGTGGTGACGTTGTAGTTCTCGGAAGACAGCCCAAGGGCCTTGGCAGCCGCAGCAGCATGCTTGTTTGCCTTGTTGGGGTTGGTGGTGTCAGAGCGAACGATAAAGCCGTTCTCGCCGTCAGTGGTTGTGGTGGTCTGGACGGTTGGGTCGTTCTCGCCGGCCTCTACCAGGGCGTCACGCATGGCGTCGATGGTGATGTCGCCGGTGTTGTTGAAGTCAATCTCGGTGCCGCCCTGGAACTCGATGCCAAAGGTGAGGCCGCGCACGGCAAGGCCCACGATGGCGATGACCGTCATGATGGCAGAGATGGTAAGCAGCACCTTGCGGTAGCGCATGAAGGGAATCTCGAAGGAGAAGTGGTTACGCATGTGCCACACCCCCCTTCTGGTCGCGTGCAGCCGTGGCCGTACGCGCCTCTTTCAGCTCCTCGGCCTCGGCCAGATCATTGGCGATGCCCCAGAAGCGCGGATTCTTTTGGATGGTGCCCAAGGACAGCAGGCGAAGCGCCGGTGCCTTGAACAGGAACATGGTTACCAGGTCGCAAAGGATGCCCAGCGCGGTGGTAAGGCCAAAGCCTTTAACGGGACCAATGGCCATGAAGAAGAGTGCAAGGGCAGTTACCAGCTGTACGGCGTCAGCGTCAAGAGAGGTGCTGATGCCTTCCTTGGTGCCGCCTATGGCAGCTGCGCGCACGCTGCGGCCCATACGGATCTCTTCGCGGAAGCGCTCGAGCACCAGAATTGACGAGTCGGCCGCAGAACCGGTTGTGAGCACCACGCCAGCCAAGCCCGGCAGCGTGAGGGCAAAGGCGCCCATGCGGGAAAGCAGGGAGAGAAGACCCAGGTACAGGATGCCAAACACGGCAAGCGAGCCGAGCGTGAGCAGGCCCAGGCCCTGATAGAAGAAGAACAGGTAGGCAACAACGATGATGGCGCCAATGCCAATGGCAAAGACACCCTCGCGCAGCGAGTCCTGACCAAGCGTGGGGCCAACCACGCGGCTCTCGGAGTAGCTGAGGGTAACCGGCAGCGAGCCAGAGTCAAGCACGGTTTTAAGGGCCTTGGCATCGTCAAGGGTAAAGTTGCCGGTGATCGAGACGTTGCCGTCTTTGATGACGTTCTGCACTGCGGGAGCCGAGTTGACAACGCCGTCAAGCACGATGGCGATCTGGCCATGGGTGGGTGCAAGCTCGGCCGTAACCTCGGCAAACTCCTTGGTGCCCTCGCTATCGAGCGAGACGTTGACGGCATAGGCACCAGTTGCGGTGTTGCTCGCCTGCGCCACGGCCGAGCTCTTGATGGAAGAGCCGTCCATGAAGGCGGTGTAGGTGCCCTCTTTGAGCTTGACGTTCTCGGTGCCCGCGTTGATCTTGGCAAGCGCGTCGGCGTCGCCAATGGCATCGAGGCGCACAAACTCAAGATGGCCGGTCTGGCCAATGGTCTTTACGGCCGCATCGGCATCGGTCGCGCCAGGGATCTGCACCAGGATGGAGTTGGTGCCCTGCTGCTGAACCGAGGTCTCGGCCGCACCAAGGGCGTTTACACGGTTCTGCACGATGGCGGTTGCCGTTTCCATCTCCTCGGCGCTGGGGGCAGACCCGTCCGTCTTGCTGGCCGAAAGGATTACCGACACACCGCCGCGGATGTCGAGGCCTTGCGTAATGCGCTCTGCGGGCGGCATGAAGCCTATCGCGCATACCACAAGCAGCACAACAAGTGCAAGCAGCGTGAACTGGTAGCGCTTTGCCTGGGGATTGCGGGAGCGAGTGCTCCCCTTACGTGATTGCTGGCGCGACGGGCGGCTTGAAGCCTTTTCTGTCGCATTCCAGCGGTCAACGCCTGTCTTGGACGTTGACGAGCTCTTGTCTCGTGCCATTGGTTGTACTTCCGTTCCTCCGGAGGTTTAACCTGAATACCATACCACTGTTGAGGCAAAAGCATAGCAATAAGAAAAAACTGTCATATGAGTGAGATGCTGGGAGGGCCGCAGCAGGGGCCTCGGGGCTCCAACCCCTCACGGGACGGCCGGGCGGCGAGCTTCGGGACTCCGCTTCGGCTCACGCTCCGCCCTTACGGCGCGGCAGCTGCGGACTTTTGTACGAGCCCTTCGGGCCGTGACATGCCACTGGCATGTCACGCAGA
>JAFWLX010000232.1 GCA_017510875.1 Atopobiaceae bacterium
CACGTTGGCAAACGTGGATTGGGGACCGCCCCTTTTTGTCGCATGAGTCACCTCACCGCGCTTCTCCTTTGCTCTAGTATTATTAGCTTGAGCGTTCATTGGCATCCAAGGCTAGAGAACTGAGGTCACAACATGGCAATTGAGGCTATGCAAAAGCAGACATGCGTGATCTGTGGGGCGCAAGGCAGCGGATTCTCCTTCTTTCACGGAGAATCGGACAAAGACCTCTGGCTTTGTAAAAACTGTCATGAACGCTGCAAAGAGTCACTTACCAACGAGCAGCTTTCAAATATGACCGTGAGTCAGGTCAAGCGCTTTCTTGAGGTGCGCGATGCGCTTGCCGCACGCTATAAGAACGAGTTTGTTGCCACAAAGACCTTCTATGCAGGCAGAAAGCGTGATGTTCCCGTCTTTGAGGTGGACGAGAAGCACCTGTGGTGGGCTCTTCCAAATGCCAAAACGCCCATGGCGCAATCGCTCAGGTCCATTAGCGATTTTGACGTCTCGCTCAACGCGGAGTCACTCGACGAGATTAGCAATAATTCAGAGGTTGACCCAGCCATCTCCAAGTTGGCCAAATTGTTCAAAGAGAACATCACGGCGTTCTATAAATCCAAACATACCGATCTTGCACCCATTCCAGATGGAGAGCTGTTAACTGGTCTTTGGCTCTCTCTGACTCTCAACGATCGTGAGTCTGGTTTGAGCAAGGTGTCTATCGATCTCTGTCCGCTGCGGATCGACCTGCCTTCCGATATTGACGCCGGCTACGACTGCGCTTACGAGATCATCGAATATATGCGCGGCCTTGTCAGAGCTGCCTACGAGCAAATGCAGGCAAAGGTGCGCGCGACGCGCTCGGGCAATGACATCCTGTCCATTCTCTTGGCACGTGGCGGCATTACAACCCATGACGAGGAGGTCCTGCGCTACTACCTTGAGCGAACTCCAAGGCACACTACTACGGGCGATGCCGCAACCCCCTTTAGCCTGGTGAGAGATGTGCTTGATTCAGTGTCAGAGAACCTTGTCTATGGTCACAAGGCCCCTACGTGGCAGACACAGCACACGGCGGACAGCGACATATTCTTTGGGGCACTCTACCGCTATGCACCCGGCCTTTTGTTGTGCGATATTGTGGCCATCGTGGACGACACCAAGCTTCATAACGGCAAGGGTGGCATGCTGTTTGCCATGAACAGCTTTGCCGTCGATGCCTTCTCCTCTCCGCTTAAGGCGGCTGGGTTGCAGCAGCCCATTGCCTATGATGACCTGCTCTTTGTGGGTAGGAACAGCAAGCAAAAGCAGCTCATTTTGCGATATCGCAACGGGCAGAGCGTGGGCGTGCCCATGGGAGAGTACGGTCATTACCTCTTTGCCGTCATTAACTGCATCCTACTTCTGCGCCGACAGTTTGTGCGTTCAAAAGAGTCCTAGTCCGGCCGAGCTGTTTCTGCGACGCAACATTGCTTGAGCATGGCGGGAGAGAAGTAGCGCAGCGAGAGGAATCCTATGGCAAACATATACGACTATCTTCCGTTTCGCGGTGACCTTACCCTCGCTGAAAGGCCATTCAATGACGTGGACAATCTCATTTTGTCCGCGCTCTCCTATCTGGATTTCACCGACATCGTGTGCGGGCCTGGGGATTGCGCCGAAGACGAGCCGCAGGGCATAGAGCTCTCTGAGCGTTCGCGCAAGCTGGTAAATGACCTTTTGGGCACCTTTGCGTATAAGTCTGCAGGTGAGGCCAAGAAGGCAACACGTGACACGCTAGACCAGTTGCGCCAAGGCGCCAAAGATGTGGCCTCAACTGCCGTGAGTCGGCTCCGCCAGAACAAAGAGGAGTAACGCAGGTTGGCGGTCAGGGCACGTTTCTGTTGACACGCGGGCAAGGAATGTAGAACGTGGATTAGAGACGGCCCTTAACCTACGTCGGTTTACAAGTGAGGAGAACAAAGATGCAAAGGCTTTCGGGCAAGCGTGCACTGGTGACGCTGCCGGTAACAGACGAGCAGAAGCAGGACTTTAGGTCGCTGATTGAGGGCGCCGGCGGAGAGGTTTCGTTTATCCGCGAGCCCATGGTTACCGACGATGACCTTGAGGACGTCTCGATTATCTTGGGTAACGTTCCTGCCGTAACGCTTCATGCGCCTAAAGAGCTCGAATGGCTGCAAACCTCCTCGGCGGGTTACGACCACTACCTTGCACCCGGCAAGCTTGCGGTGGGCACCCTGCTTACCAACGCAACGGGCGCCTACGGTCAGGCGGTCTCAGAGCACATGTTTGCCTCGCTGCTCTGCCTTATGAAGAAGCTGCATCTGTATCGCGACAACCAGCAGAAGGCACAATGGAAAGACGAGGGCTCTGTGAGGTCGCTGGTAGGTGCTACGGTGCTGGTGATGGGTGCGGGCGACATAGGAACGTGCTTCGCTCGTCTTGTCACTACGGTAGGTGCCCACGCATGGGGCGTGCGCCGTCGTGTTGAGGAGTGCCAAAAGCCCTTTGAGCGCATGGTCGCCCTAAAGGATGTGTACACGGTGCTTGGAGAGGTGGATGTGGTGGCAAGCGTGCTGCCAAGCACGCCCGAGACAAAACTGCTGGTAAACGTCGACTTCCTTGCCGCCATGAGGCGCGGGTCGTATCTTGTCAACGCCGGTAGGGGAGACCTTGTCGACACCGATGCCCTGCTTGACGCCCTTGCAAGAGAGCACCTGGCAGGTGCGGCGCTCGACGTGACCAACCCCGAGCCGCTTCCAGAAGACCATCCTCTATGGCAGCAGCCCAACGCGCTCATAACTCCGCACGTGGCCGGCTTCTGGCATCTGCAAGCCACAACCGATAACGTGGTGGCAATCTGTCGTCAGAACCTCGTGTCCTACCTGGTAGGCGAACCCTTGACTAATGTGGTTACCCGCTAGGAGGCCATTTCTGTCACGGCCCCAGGCGCACAAATTGTGTGCATCTCGTTTGGGTTGGCAATTAGTCTGCCGATGGAATATAGTTGTTTCTTGTGTCTTTAGGTAGGGACAACTCTGCCTGTTGGGCACGAAATGGCTCCCGGGTTGCCAGCCCGGGTGATGCGAGGCAAAGACCCCGCATGTAAACCACCACGATTCAAAGGAGTGAACATGGCAGAAGAGAAGTACGTACCGCGTCTTAAGGAGCTCTACCTCTCCACCGTACGCGACGAGCTTCAGAAGAAGTTCGAGTACAAGAACGTTATGCAGATTCCCAAGATCGAGAAGATCGTTGTCAACATGGGCGTCGGCGAGGCCACCCAGGATGCCAAGGCTATTGACGGTGCCGTTGCCGACCTGCGTGTTATCACCGGCCAGCAGCCTGTGGTCCGTCGTGCCCGCAAGTCCATCGCAACCTTCAAGCTGCGTGCCGGCATGCCCATTGGCGCCAAGGTCACCCTGCGTGGCGACCGCATGTGGGAGTTCTTTGATCGTCTGATCTCCACCGCCATCCCCCGCATCCGCGACTTCCGCGGCATCAAAGCCACCAGCTTTGACGGACATGGCAACTTCTCGATGGGCGTCACCGAGCAGCTGATCTTCCCCGAGATCGAATACGACAAGATCGACCGCACCCGCGGTATGGACATCACCATCGTGACCACCGCTAACACCGACGAAGAGGGCAAGGCACTGCTCGACGCCTTCCACTTCCCGTTCAAGCGCAACTAAGCGCACGTCAACTAGGTAAGTAGCTCCCGCAGCAGGTGCGGGAGCCACGTATATGAAGGAGGATTTGTGGCTAAGACATCGATGATCGTCAAGGCTAACCGCGAGCCGAAGTTCTCTACGCGCACGCAGAACCGTTGCCAGCGTTGTGGGCGCCCCCACTCCGTCTATCGCAAGTTCGGCCTGTGCCGCGTGTGCTTCCGTGAGCTGGCAAGCCGCGGCGAGCTTCCTGGCGTCACCAAGGCAAGCTGGTAAGTCAGGGCACACGCACCTAGGCGTCTGTGCTAAGGGCACAAACGAACCAGGCGCGCAGATTCATCACGAACGAAGGAGAAGCAAGGTATGAAGGTTACCGATCCCATCGCTGACATGCTGACGCGCATCCGCAACGCCAACTCAGCTGGTAAGCCCGAGGTCTCTATGCCCTCGAGCAAAGTGCTGGTAGAGATTGCGCGCGTCTTCTGCGAAGAGGGTTACATCCAGGGCTACGAGGTTGAGGACACCAAGCCCCAGAAGACCCTCCACATTACCCTTAAGTACGGTCCCAAGCGTGCTAAGACCATTCGTGGCATCCGCCGCATCTCCAAGCTGGGACTGCGCATCTACTCTTCCGCCGCAGATCTGCCCCGCGTGCTGGGCGGTCTGGGCACTGCCGTCATCTCCACCTCCAAGGGCATGATGTGCGACCGCGATGCCCGTAAGCTGGGCATTGGCGGCGAGGTCATCTGCTACATCTGGTAAGGCTGGCAGGAATTAGATAGGAGGAGACAATGTCTCGAATTGGTAAGCACCCTGTCCAGATTCCCGCCGGAGTCACTGTGACAGTCGATGGTACGCATGTTGCGGTCAAGGGCCCCAAGGGCGAGCTTGAGCGCACCTTCTCTGACCTCCTTGTCATCGAGCTCGAGGGCGACCAGGTCACCGTCAAGATCCCGCGCACCCCTGAGACCAAGGACCTCTCGCACGAGGACTTCAAGCAGACCAAGAGCTACAAGGCTGCCAACGCCATGCAGGGCCTTACGCGCACCCTTATCAACAACATGGTGATAGGCGTGTCCCAGGGCTTTGAGAAGAAGCTCGAGATGACTGGCGTTGGTTACCGTGCCACGCTCAAGGGCAAGGACCTCGAGATCGCGTTGGGCTACTCGCATCCCATCATCTACCGCGCCCCCGAGAACATCACCTTCGAGGTGCCTGACAACACGCACATCAACGTGAAGGGCATCTCCAAGGAGCAGGTGGGCCAGGTTGCGGCCGAGATTCGCGCCAAGCGTCCGCCCGAGCCCTACAAGGGCAAGGGTGTCCACTATGTGGGCGAGCATATCCGCAGGAAGCTCGGCAAGGCTGCCAAGTAGCAGACAAGTCCATCACCCTGTAAGGTGATGGCGCAGAAAAGGAGAAGCAATGAACAAGTTCAAGGTAAAGAAGGAGCAGCTCGAGCGCCGCAAGCGTCGCGTTCGCGCCAAGGTCTTTGGCACCGCCGAGCGCCCGCGCCTCAACGTGCGCCGTACCAACGCTCACATCTATGCTGCAATCGTCAATGACACGGACCATAGGACCCTCTGCAGCGCCTCCACCATCGATGCCGCCTTTAGGGCCACCGGAAAGATCGGCTCCAACAAGGAGGCTGCCGAGTTTGTGGGCAAGCTCATTGGCGAGCGTGCTCTTAAGCTGGGCATCACCGAGGTCACCTTTGACCGCGGCGGCCATCTCTATCATGGCCGTGTGAAGGCTCTCGCTGACGGTGCCCGCGCCGCGGGCCTGAAGTTCTAGGAGGATAGTTTCATGCCACGTGATCGTAAGCGTCAGAATGAATCCGATCTTCAGGAGCGCGTCGTATACATCCACCGCGTTTCTAAGGTCGTTAAGGGTGGCCGTCGCATGAGCCTCGTCGCCCTCGTTGCCGTCGGCGACGGCAAGGGCAATGTTGGCCTCGGTATGGGTAAGTCCACCGAAGTGCCTCTGGCCATCCAGAAGGGCGTCGACGACGCCAAGAAGAACATGTTCCACGTCCCCGTGACCGAGAGCGGCTCGATTCCTCATGCAGTCGAGGGCCACTACGGTGCCGGTCGTGTGCTCATCAAGCCCGCTGTCGAGGGTACCGGCGTCATCGCTGGCGGCCCCGTGCGTCCGCTGTTCGAGCTTGCCGGCATCACCAACGTGCTCTCCAAGTCGCTGGGTACCAACAACGCCCTCAACATCATCAAGGCGGCCGCCGAGGGCCTCAAGGAGCTTTCGAGCCCCGAGGACGCAGCCGAGCGCCGCGGCCTGACCGTCGCCGAGATGTTCTGCGGGAAGGAGGCATAAGCGATGGCCGACAAGACCCTCAAGATCACCCTCGTGCGCAGCGCCTGCACCAACACCAAGAAGGACCAGACTGCTACCGCACGTGCGCTCGGACTGCGCAAGATTGGCGACACCGTCGAGCAGCCCGACAACCCGAGCATCCGCGGCATGATCTTTAAGATCAAGCATCTTGTCGCGGTGGAAGAGATTTAGGAGTCACCCATGCAGCTTCATGATCTTCGTCCCGCTGAGGGCTCAACCAAGGCCCGCAAGCGCATTGGCCGTGGCAGCGCGTCCGGCCATGGCACCACTGCCGGTCGCGGCAACAAGGGCCAGCTTTCCCGCTCCGGCGGCGGCAAGGGCAAGGGCTTCGAGGGCGGCCAGCAGCCGCTCGCCATGCGCCTGCCTAAGCTCCCTGGCTTCAAGAACCGCAACCGTGTTGAGTACGCGCCCGTCAACGTCGCTCGCCTTGAGGCTCTCTTTGAGGACGGCGACACCGTTGATGCCGAGGCTCTGGTTGCCAAGGGCGTCATCAAGCACGACTACATTCCCGTTAAGGTCCTGGGCGACGGCGAGCTCACCCGTAAGCTCACCGTGTGCGTGGACAAGGTTTCCGCCTCTGCAAAGGCTAAGATTGAGGCGGCCGGAGGAAAGGTCGAGTAAGCGTGCTTAAGGGATTCGCAAACGCATTTCGCATTCCCGAGCTGAGGAACAAGATTCTCTTTACCATTGGAATCTTGCTTCTGTACCGCTTTGGTGCGTATCTGCCTGCGCCGGGCATTCCGTTCTCGGACATGCTCGACGCGTACAAGAACGCCGCATCCACAAGCGGTGCGCTCGCGGTGCTCAACCTGTTCTCAGGTGGCGCCCTGTCGCGTGTGTCTGTGTTCAGCCTTGGCATCATGCCCTACATCACCTCGCAGATCATCCTACAGATGATGCAGACCGTCATCCCCTCCCTTGGCGAGCTTGCCAAGGAGGGCGAGAGCGGCCAGCGTAAAATCACGCAGTACACGCGTTATCTTACGGTTGCGCTTGCGACCATCAACGCAATCGGCTACCTGTTCCTGTTCAAGAGCTACGGCATCGACTTCTCAAACATGGGCTTCCCCGAGATGCTTGAGAACATCATCATCGTGTTTGTGCTGGTGGTTGGTGCCATTCTTATCATGTGGCTGGGCGAGATTATTACCCAGCGTGGTATTGGCAACGGCATGTCGCTCATCATCTTCTGCAACATCATGAGTGGCCTGCCCACCGCCCTTATCTCGTCGGTGACCACATCGTCCAATGGCATGATTCTTACCATCATCACGCTTGCGGTGATCATTGCCATCATCCCGCTCATCGTGTATATCGAGCGTGGCCAGCGCCGCATTCCGGTGCAGTACGCCAAGCGCGTGGTGGGTCGCAGGATGATGGGTGGTCAGTCCACGTACCTGCCCATCAAGGTCAACACGGCCGGCGTTGTGCCCATCATCTTTGCCAGCGCCATCCTGTACCTCCCGGCGCAGCTTGCGGTGTTCTTCCCGCGCGTGCAGTGGATTAACGACTTTGCCAACGCCATCTCTACTGGCTGGCTTAACTGGATCCTCTCGGTGATCTTCATCGTGTTCTTCGCGTACTTCTACACGTCCATGGTGTTCAATCCCGAGGAGACGGCTGATCAGCTTAAGAAGGCTGGCGGCTTTATCCCTGGCGTGCGTCCTGGCCGTGCCACGGCAGACTACATCCAGAGCGTGCTGAACCACATCACGCTTCCGGGCGCTCTGTTCATGGCTGTCCTGGCAGTGGTCCCCTCCATCATCTTCGCCTTTACGAATAACCAGCTTATTCAGGCGTTTGGTGGCACCTCGGTGCTCATCATGGTAGGCGTTGCCATGGACACCATCGCATCGCTCGAGAGTCAGCTCAAGATGCACAACTACGAGGGCTTCTTCAAGTAAGGGCAGTCGTACAGAGCAACCTAAGGCGGGCGTCCTATGGGGCGCCCGTTTTTGCGAACACGTGACACGTTGGGGACAGGCACCATGTGACAAATTGTCACA
>JAFWLX010000233.1 GCA_017510875.1 Atopobiaceae bacterium
AGTTGGCCCGTATCAACGGCGTCGATCTTCCGCGTGAGAAGCGCACGGAGATCGCACTCACCTACATTTATGGCATTGGCCGCACCAGCGCAACCAAGATCTGCGAGGCCTGCGGCGTTGACCCCGCCATCAAGTCTAAAGACCTCTCCGAGGATGAGGTCACACGTCTTCGCGACTACATCCACGAGAACTTCGTCACCGAGGGTGACCTCCGTCGCGAGGTTCGCCAGAACACTGCCCGCCTGATGGAGATTGGCTGCTACCGCGGCCTCCGTCACCGCAAGGGCCTGCCCGTCCACGGCCAGCGCACCCATACCAACGCTCGCACCCGCAAGGGCAAGAAGCGTCAGATCGGTGCAAAGAAGAGGGGCTAGGGGGTAGACCATGGCACAGAAGAAGAACCAGCGCGTGCAGCGTGTCCGCCGCTCCGAGCGCAAGAACATCGCTGTGGGCCAGGCCCACATCAAGTCCACGTTCAACAACACGATCGTGACGATTACCGACCCTCAGGGCAACGTCATCTCCTGGCAGTCGGGTGGCACCGTCGGCTTCAAGGGCTCCCGTAAGTCCACGCCGTTTGCCGCCCAGCTGGCCGCCGAGGCCGCCACTAAGGCAGCCATGGATCACGGCCTGAAGAAGGTCACCGTCTTCGTCAAGGGCCCCGGTTCGGGCCGCGAGACGGCCATCCGTTCCCTCCAGGCCGCTGGCCTCGAGGTCTCGGGCATCCAGGACAAGACCCCCATTCCACACAACGGCTGCCGCCCCAAGAAGCGCCGTCGCGTGTAGCACGAGGAAGGAATCAATACTATGGCAGTTGATAGGACCCCTGTCCTCAAGAGGTGCAGGTCCCTTGATATCGACCCAATCGTTTTGGGCATCAACAAGAAGTCCAATCGTCAGCCCCGTCGTCGCCGTCGTCAGGAGAGCGAGTACGGTGCTCAGCTTCGCGAGAAGCAGAAGGCCAAGTTCATCTATGGCGTCCTCGAGAAGCAGTTCCGTGGCTACTACGACTCCGCCAAGAAGATGAGCGGCATCACCGGCACCAACCTGATGGTCATCCTCGAGAGCCGTCTGGACAACGTGGTGTTCCGTCTGGGCTTTGCGCGTACGCGCAAGGAGGCCCGTCAGACCGTCCGTCACGGCCATATCACCGTAAACGGCAAGCGTGTCGACATCCCCTCTTACCGCGTGAAGGCCGGCGACGTCGTGGCCGTGTCCAACAAGGCCAAGGACCTGCTCCCCATCAAGGAGGCTCTCATCTCCTCCGAGCACGTGGCCGTTCCCGCATGGCTTGAGGTTGACATCGAGAAGCTTCGCGGCACCGTGCTGCAGCTTCCCGTGCGCGATCAGATCGACCTGATCTCGGACGGCACCATCGATCCTCAGCTCATCGTCGAGCTCTACTCCAAGTAAGCCCGAACCGGTAGGAGGTATTCATGTCCGAATTCATCCGACCGCAGGTGTCGGTAGAGGAGGTCAACGAGAACCTCGCTCGCGTGAGCGCCGAGCCACTGGAGCGTGGCTATGGCGACACGCTCGGCAACTCGCTGCGTCGTGTGCTGCTGTCGTCACTTGAGGGTGCTGCCGTTGAGGCCATCCAGATTGACGGTGTCCAGCACGAGTTCACCACCGTCCCCGGCGTGTTTGAGGATGTCACCGACATCGTTCTTAACGTCAAGGGCCTGGTGTTCCGCTCAAACGGCACGGCGTCCGAGGGCGTTGCCACCATCAACGTTGACGGTCCCTGCACCGTTACCGGCGGCGACTTTACCATTCCATCCGACTTCGAGCTGGTCAATGAAGACCACCTTATCTGCACGTTGGGTGACAACGCCCACCTTACCATGCAGATGCGCATTGGCACCGGCCGCGGCTATGTCTCGGGCGATGACAACGAGCGCGATGGCGATCCCATTGGCCTTATCCACGTAGACTCGCTCTACTCGCCCGTGCGCCGCTGCGCTAAGGTTGTGGAGCCCTGCCGCGTGGGTCAGCATACCAACTACGACCGCCTGATTCTTGAGGTAGAGACCGACGGTTCGGTTTCCCCGCGCGACGCCGTGGTGGAGGCCGCCAACATCGTCAACCAGCACATGACCGCGTTCATGAGCCTGGCCGACGAAGAGGAGCCCCAAGAGGACACCTCGATCTTTGCCGTGGGCGTTGAGGAAGACAATACCGAGCTTGACAAGCAGATTGAGGATCTGGACCTTTCGGTTCGCTCTTACAACTGCCTCAAGCGCGCTGGCATCCACTCCGTGCGCCAGCTGGTGGAGTTCTCCGAGAACGACCTGCTTAATATCCGCAACTTTGGCGTGAAGTCCATCGAGGAAGTCAAGGACAAGCTTGAGGCCATGGGTCTCGGGCTCAAGGCCTAGACACTCGCGCGTATTTAGGAGTAGATAGACCATGAGGCACAACAAGAAGAGGGGCATGAAGCTTGGCACCGATGCCTCTCATACCAAGGCAATGAAGAAGAGCCTGTTGCAGGCACTTCTCGCCAATGACCGCATCAAGACCCTCGACGTGCGCGCTAAGGCCATCCGTCCCGAGGTTGACCGCGTTATCACCTGGGCCAAGAAGGGCGACCTTGCTTCCCGTCGTCTGGCTCTTGCCAAGGTTGGCGACAAAGAGCTGGTGCGTGAGGTCTTTGAGAAAGCCGCTCAGGGCATGTGGGCCGACCGCAACGGTGGTTACACCCGCATCATGAAGCTTGGTCCCCGCAAGGGCGACGCAGCCGAGGTCGTGATCATCGAGCTCGTAACCGAGCCCTGCACGCCCAAGAAGTCTGGCGTGACCAAGGTTGAGGCCGCCGAGTAACGCTTCGCACATAAGCAAGACTTGCAACCCCCAGCGATTCGCACCGAATAGCTGGGGGTTGTGGTAACAGGAGAATGCGTAAGGCGGTTAAGGGGAGGTTATGGAAGACGTCGAATATGCAGCTACGCTTGTCCTAGAGCTGGGATACCGGGGAGGCTTGTTCTCGGGCTTTGCCGAGCAAGAGGGGCGGCGCACCGTTGCGGGAGAGCTGCGACGGGCGCTGCAGACGGTGCTGCATCGCGAGGTCGAGCTGGTATGTGCTGGACGTACCGACGCGGGCGTGCATGCCGTCTCGCAATACGTAAGCGTACCGGTGCATGCAGATGAGCTATCGCTTTCAGGACGGCGTCTTCTGGCCTCTCTTACGGCTCTTGTGCCCGACGACATGTCTGTGCGTCGGGTGCTTAGGGCAGATGCGGGATTCTCGGCACGATTTGACGCGCTTGGACGCAGCTATCGCTATCGCATCAGTTGTGGTCGCGCTCGCCCCGTGCTGCTGTGGGGTCACACCTGGTGGTTGCGTCCGGCAGCCAGCCTTGATGTGGCAGCCATGAACGAAGCCGCATCAATGCTTGTGGGCGAGCATGACTTTGCGAGCTTCTGCAAGGTCTCGTCGGCACGCATGCTGCTTGAGGACGGCCGCTCTACCAGCCGCTATCTTGAACACGTGCAAGTAAGTAACGATGTGGAGATGGGCGAGCCCGTTGTGGTCATCGACGTGCGTGGCAATGCCTTCCTTCACAACATGGTGCGTATCATGACGGGCACGCTGGTGGAAGTGGGCAGGGGCCACCGTCCGCCCGCATGGGTCGCAGAGGTCTTGGCTGCCAAGGACCGTACGGCAGCCGGCATGACCGCCCCGCCCGAAGGGCTTACATTTGTGGGCGTCAGCTATCCTGCGGGCTTACTGCGCACTTGGGACTGAGAACAACGTGGATTGGGGGACCGTCCCTTTTTCCACGCTCCACGCAGACGGGGGAGCGTGGAAAAAGGGACGGTCCCCCAATCC
>JAFWLX010000021.1 GCA_017510875.1 Atopobiaceae bacterium
GCCTGTCCCCAACTGTCACCTGATGGTTGGGTAGGTATTATGGCTGCTCGTTTGATTTGTGCCCTTGTCGGCTATCTGTTTGGCTGCATTCTTACGGCAGAGATTGTGGCTCGCATCATGGCCAAACGCTCCATCTTTGAGGTTGGAGACGGCAATCCCGGCATGGCAAATGTGGGCTACGAGCTGGGGACAAAGGCTGCCTTGGCCTGTCTTGCGGGCGATATCTTGAAGACGCTTATCCCCGTGCTCATCATGAGCCGCGTATACCCCCAGCTGAGCTGGCCCATATCCACCGCATGGACGGGCCTGGGTGCCACCTTGGGACATATGTTTCCCTTCTGGCATCACTTCAAGGGCGGCAAGGGCGTAACAACCATCGCGTCTACCGTTATCCTCATGAATCCCGTGCTGGGAGCGCTTACGACGCTGATTGCCGGCATCACCCTTGTGCTCACGGGATACCTGTGCATAACCGCTGTTGTAGCCATGGGCTTCTACGCCCTTGTGGCCTGCTTCACCATGCCAACCGACTGCATGGTGGTCTCGCTGGTCTTCTTTGCCCTCGAGCTCAAGGCCCACTGGTCAAAGATACAGGGCATCCATGACGGCACTACGCATCGTGCCAGCGTCTCCATCAAGTTCTGGAAGGCGCTCAAGCGACAGTAACTACGGTCTTTTGATGGGAAATGCAGCGAATGGGCCAATCCGTCTTAGCTTGCGCCGCCACCGCCACTTCCTGCACAGGCGCAATAGCCTACTTCATTTCCCGCCTCGTGATCTGCTCCCCCATCATAAAAGGCACCTCCTCGAGGAACTTCTTCGCGTTCTCTGTCATGTCATTCCTTCCACATGAACAGACCTATGCTGTCAATTCTACCTGTATTACTGACGCATGAAACGCGGGGTTGCACCGGAGCGCAGGGCGTCTGCCAGCTCCTCCAAAGCTTGGGCCACCGCGTCATCGGCGCTGGCGCCAATATGGTAGCGTGCGGCGGCCTTTGCCGCCTCGGTAGCGTTT
This sequence comes from Atopobiaceae bacterium, assembly GCA_017510875.1. Taxonomy (GTDB): domain Bacteria; phylum Actinomycetota; class Coriobacteriia; order Coriobacteriales; family Atopobiaceae; genus UBA1367. The sequence continues at coordinate 1,019 of JAFWLX010000021.1, forward strand.
GCCACGGCAACCGTCTGCTCAAGCGCACCAAAGATGCCTAGGTCGTTGTTTGCGTCACCAAAGAACAGCACCTCGTCTGGTGATAGGTTCAGCTCGTCAAGAAGCTTGGGGAGCGCCGTGCCCTTATCCAGGCCAGATGGCAAGATGTCAACCCAATGCTCGATGGGCTGCACGTAATCAAAGCAGGGAGCAACCTGACGGGCCTTTGCCAGAACGTCGTCAAGCTGCTCTTGGCTACCGCCACAGGCGATGGTTGCCGCAATGATGCCCTCGTCGCTCACCTTCTCGCAGCACTGCCCGGTAAAGCCGATCCAGCGCTCGAACCAGGCCACATCGCCCTCGCGCGCACCCACGCACAGGTAGGGCTCCTTGCCGCGGGGGTTGTCAAAGGCAAGCGTAGTCACAAACGAGTTGGGCACCTCTGCCAAAAGGTTGGCCAGGTCCCACAGCGCTGCATTGTCCAAAAGGGTGTATTGACGCAGCTCGCCATCAACATAGATGCGCTTGCCATTGGCCATGATGCCCGTCTGGTAGCAATCCTTGGCACCATAGAACATGGGGTCAAGCTCAAAGGTGTCGCGCCCCGTTGCCGGGCCAAACCTCACGCCAAGATCAAGCAGATCATGGATGGCAGTTATGGCACGGTACGACACATGCTTCTCGCCACCGGGCAAAAGCGTGTTGTCCATGTCTGAAAGCACGAGCTTGATCATGTGCACTCCCCTTCTCTCTATGAGGCCAGTATTCACGTGGAACCCAGCCTAGTCAGCCGACTGGTACAGTTCTTCCCACTCGGCATATGCCTTATCGCCACGATGGTCGGGCAAGTCAAAGTCACGCTTGAGCACCTTTGCCAGATAGCGCGAGAACTTGCTTGCACCTATGACGTTGAAATGCTCGCCACCGTCTTTTGAGTCCTCGCTCCAGTCGATGCCTATCTCTTCGGGACTCACCAGATTGAAGTCGTAGAACGCCACGTTGTGCTCGTTGGCCCATGCGCTCATGGCCTCGTGATGCGCCTTGCTCCAACCCACCACCGACGGCACGCTGATAATCACAGGCGTGGCACCCACAGACTCGCAGAGAGACACCATGCGCTGAAGATAGAGCGAGTTCTGAGGCAGGATGGTCTGCACCTCGCCCGTATCGTCCATGTAGTTGTCCAGCGCCTCTTGGTCAACAGCCACGCCTTCGCCCTCAACGCGGATACCCTTGCGCTCGTCATGCCAGGTCATCTGGGGACGCGTGGTGAAGTCCTCTGCTTTAAGATTGCGCCACCGGCTGTGGTAACGAAGCACCGGAAACACCGTCTGGGCCTCGCTCATGAGTGCGTAGTCCCAAGTAAACTCGGAAAAGATGGGATGCGCCTCTATCAGCACCAGCTTTGGATGCTGCCGCTCAAGCGCACGAGTCAGCATGGTGTAGCCATCGGGCAGCTTGCCAGCCACTGTCGAGCACACAAAGAGGGTGAAACCATTCTCGTGCCAGGTCTGCAGCGGCGCAAGGCCGTTAAGGGCAATGCTATCGCCCACGACCACCACATCAATGGTGTCTGCGGGTTCGGCCCTGATGCCGCTGGTGGCAGGGTCAAACAGACCGTACTCGGAGTCGTTGGTCTTGGGCTCCACAATCATCGAGGTAACCACCAAGGCCAAAAGCAGCACGGCTACCACGGCAAGTGCGGCACAAATGCCCCTTAGCCTGCTGGGTCGCTTGTTGTTGGTCTCGCTCATCGGATGCTCCTAGTATTGCGCGTACATTGGATCAACCGCCACGTACCCAAACCCGTAAGCGCCAAAAATGACCACCGTCATGACTATGGCAATCCATATGGCCCAGCGCAACACAAAGCCCTTCTCCTCAATCATCTTGCGTACGTCAAACCCACGCTCGTAGGCCGTATCGTAGATAAACACCACAGCCACAAAGAAGAGGGCCACTGCAAAGTCCGCCTTGCTCATAAGGGTAAAGACGGTGCCATCGGCAAATGAGGCAAGCGAGAAGTTGCTTAGCATCTTGCCAAACATGGCCAGCCCCGCCTCAAGGCCCTCGGCCCTGAAGAACAGCTCGCCCACAAAGACCGCCATCAGCGTGCGAACAGTGCGAAAGACGCGGTAGGCACCACGCTCGCGATCGATGCCATGATCTGCGGCCCACGCGCGGGCATTGGGCTCGATGAAGCCACCCAGCCAGATAAGCACGAAGTAGTACATGCCAAAGAACAGGTACTGCGAGCCCGCGCCGTGCCACAGACCATTGCCCAGCCACACGCAGAAGAGCGCAATGCCGCTTACCAGCAGCGGCCCGTAACGATTACCAAAACGCTTGCGCGCCTTGGTGGTCAGGCGCTTGACCGGCTTGGAAAGCGACACCGGATAGTACACGTAGTCTTTGAACCACTGGCCCAAGGTGATGTGCCAACGCTGCCAGAACTCAGAGGTCGTACGCGAGAAGAAGGGCTGGCGAAAGTTCTCTGGGTACTCGGCACCAAAGAACTGGCCAAGGCCAATGGCCACATCCATGCAGCCCGAGAAGTCGCAGTACAGCTGCAAGGTGTAGAGCACGGCCCCCAGGGCAATGAGACCGCCATCGTAAGAGGCGTAGTCGGTAAAGATCGTCTTGACGTACAGGTTAAGGCGGTCGGCTACCAGCAGCTTCTTGGCAAAGCCAATGGCCATGCGCAACATGCCCCGATAGCTGTTCTGTGCACTAAGGTCACGGCCCTCCCAGAGCGCTGTGGCCGTCTGCGTGTAGCGGGCTATGGGACCCTCCATGATGTGCGGGAAGAAGCTCAGAAACAGCGCCAGACGCCCAAAGTGGTGGTCAGCCTTGATGGTCTCGCGCGACACGTCAACCAGGTAGGAGATGGCCATGAGCGTGTAGAACGAGATGCCTATGGGAGCACCTATGCGCGGAAACTCAAAGTGCGCATGAATGCCCAACAACCCAAGGGCAGCCGTGGCCAGCTCGCCAAAGAAGCCCAGGTAGTTAAGGGCAATCAGAATGCCCAGGTTGACCATGACACCTGCCACAAGCAGTTGGTTTAGCTGGTGCTTGCAGCTGGCCTTTATCTCGCGCTTGCCCTTCTTTACCTGGGCAAGCTGGGCGTCGCGCTTTTGTATGCGGGCGTCCATGGCACGTGCAATCCCATACACGCAAAGCGTGGAGATCAGCATGAACGTAATGCGAGGGCCGCTGATGCACCAGGCAAAGAAGTAGCTAGCGCACAGCAGCACATACCCCCGCAGACGCTTGGGAACCGCTGCGTAGGCCAGAAGCACCAAAGGCAGGAAGACTACCAGAAATATGAGGGTAAAGTACGAGGTCATAGGCCCGATCTAAAAGGGTTGCATGGCTAAAGCAATCTTAAGGCATACAAAGGCTGTCGAGCGGCCGAATTGAGGAAGGAATCCCAAGGATTCGCACGCACGCTATCAGCAGAGACGCCCCGCCAATAGCATACGTGCGAATCGGGCACGACAGGCCGTACTAGTCTTCCTCTTCCTCAACCAAACGTGCGACCAGCTTGGTGATGGCGGCGGCAGAGTTGAAGTTCTCGGCAACCACCTCAACGGCAGGAATGGTGATGTCAAAGGCGTCCTCAAGCTCGGCCACAAGTGACACCATGCCCAGCGAGTCGATATGACGATCATCGATAAGGGTGGTGCAGGTCTTGTAGTCAACCTCAGGGTTAATGTCCTCGAGAATCTCGATAATCTCTTCTTGCATGTTTGCTCACTCCTCTTCTCTTGTCACCGACGTCACACATGCACGCCGGGCGTGTTATAGACATACGTCTCTATGCGTTCGCGCGCCAGACGCAGGCTTCCATGTACGTCACGCATCACCACGCTTGGCAGGTCGCGGCTGAGGAACAGCGATATGCCCTCGGTCATGCAATACGCACCGGCACGTTCAAACACCAGTGCATCGCCCACCGTCAAATCCTGCACCTCTAGCTGCTTTACTAAGATATCAGTCACCGTGCAAAGCGACCCGCAGAAGTTCCATGCCCTTACAGAACCCTGTTGTTTTGACGGCAGCACCTGACAGGGTGGCTGACGCATTGACATCGCGTTGCCGTAGTACACAAACTGATGCTTGCCACCATCAACTATGGCATAGTTGCCCGTCTTGTTGCTCTTAAGGTCAACCACACGAGTGGCATAGGTGCCGCAGCTTGCTACAAGGGCGCGCCCTATCTCGAGCACTACCGTACCGTCAAAGGTCATCTGTCCAAGCTGGTCGGCAAGACCGCATGCCAGCCCTTCAAGCTGCGCCTGATCCTCCTCGGGCAAGTCGTAGTACGAGACAGGAAATCCTGGTCCGTACTCAAGCTCGCTCACAGGGATACCCGCAGCCTCAAGCTCGGCAATGAGGTTGTCTATCTTGCGCAACTCGCGCGCCACGCGCTTGAGCGAGGTCTTTTGGGTTCCCGAGTAATGCTGGATACCCACAAACTCCACCAGCGGCAACTTGGCGCAACGCTGGGCCAGCTCCTTGACCTCGGCAGCTGTCATGCCAAACTGATTGCCGCTCGTCAAACGCATAAGCACACGTATGGGATGGCCTGCGCTTTGCGCGGCTTTGGCGAGCATGTCAAAGTGGGCTTTAGACTCCACGGTATAGCGGCACATGTGGGGATGCTCGCGCACAAACTCGTCTATGAACGACGGTTCCTTGTGCACGCCCGAGATGACTAGCTGCTCGTCGGGAATCCCCAGCGCAAAGCAGCTGCGCGCCTCCCCCTCGGAGCACACCTCAATGCGCTCGACCTCGCGTGACATCTGCTCGAGCACAAAGGAGTTGGCCTTCATGGCATAGCAGAGCTGCACGTTTGCCGGCATCCAAGAGCGTATGCGCGCAGCCTGCGCCTGCAACTCGCCCTCATCAAACAGGAAGAACGGGGTAGCGTAGCGCTCGAGCGCTTGTGACACTCCGTTGCTCATCATGCACCTGCCCTTCGTGCACGTTTGGCATTCTTGCGGTCTACCAGCAGCTGTGCGCGATCGACCTTGCCATGCTTGTTGAGCGGCATGCTCTCGACATGGTCCAGACTTGAGGGGCAAAGGTGACGGGGCAGCTCTGCCCGCGCGCGAGAAAGCAAGGCCAGCCGCTCTGCGGTGCCTTCGTAGAAGGCACGGATGCGCTTGGTCTTCTCGTCAAAGGCGCAACGGCAGCGTGTGACTCCGTCCATGCGCTCAAACTCGGCGTCAATCTCCTCAAGCTCGACGCGATGGCCCTGGTACTTGATCTGGTTGTCCTTGCGCCCGGCAAAGAACACCTCGCCTTGCTCTGACAGGATACCTAGATCGCCGGTGCGATACACGCGCTCGGGAAAGAGCGGGTTAAGCGGGTTCTGCACAAAGACCTTTGCCGTCTGCTGTGGCATGCCCACGTATCCCAACGCTACCGACGGACCGCTCACAACCACCTCGCCCTTTTGGCCAGGCTCGGTCACCTGGGTGTTGTCGTCAGCCACAAGAGCAACGCCGTTATGCGCAAAGGCCACCCCCATAGGGATGCCTTCGTGGTAGTCACGGTTGGGGTCAAGCACGTGATAGAGGCAGTTGCAGGTGATCTCGGTAGGACCATAGAGGTTGACAAAGGTCGTCTGCGGCAGATGCGCGCGCCACTCGGCCAGGTGCTTGAGCGGCATGACCTCGCCGCTAAAGAGCACCATGCGCACGCAGCTCAGGTCTGCCTCGTCAAGCGCATGGTAGGTGGTCACAATGCACAGCGCAGCCACAGCCCAAGTAAGTATGGTCACCTGCTGGCGCACAAGATACTCGACCAACGCTAGCGGCTGCATAAACAGCTCGCGCGGCACAATGACAAGCGTTGCACCCGTGGCAAGCGCACCATAGATGTCTTTGGTCGAGACGTCAAAATCAAAGGGGGCCTGGTTAGCCAGGCGGTCGTTGGGCGTAAAGCCAAAGGTCGCAACAAAGGTCTCGATAAAGGCGCTGATGGCACGGTGGCTCACGGCCACGCCCTTAGGCTCGCCCGTCGATCCGGAGGTAAACAGCACATAGGCAGGATCGGTCTCGAGACTTGCCGCTTGCGCACCAGCCAGCAGTTGATCGTCAGTCTCTTGTGAGAGCAGCTGCTGCATCGTGAGCACGGGGACACCCAACTCGCGCGAAAGCTCTTGGGCCTGTGCGTCGTCAGGTGCAACCACACAGCACTGCTGCAGGCGCGCCACAATCTGTGCCAGCCGCCTAACCGGAGCCTGCGGATCAACAGGCACATAGAAGGCTCCTGCCCACAACGCACCCATCATGAGCGCCAGCATGTCTGCGCTCTTCTCCATAACCAGCACGACGCCCTTGCGCGCCATGTTGCGCTGCGCGAGCGCCGTACCTGCACGTCTGCTCTGTTCGTACAGCTGCGCGTAGGTCAGCTGCACTTCTCCCTCTACCACCGCACACGCTTGCGGACGCTGTTGCGCGCAGCTTGTAAGGTACCCAACCACATTGTTCATAGAACGCCCTGCGTTCCCTTCTTCTGCTTTGGTCATACGTTCATAACTTTGGCCTGAATACGGGCTTTGGGCAAGGGCAAAAGCACAGATACCGCTCAAGTCGCACAAATGACATTGACGTCTTGGTCGAACCGCAGAACAGTAGAGGTCAGCCGTCATCACGCTTTTATCGTGACGAGCTCGCTGGCCAGCGTCGACCCCAGAATCAGTGCGGCTCCCGCCCAAGCAAGCGGCGTCATCTGCTCGCCCAACACCACGGCAGAGGTGAGCAGCGCAACCGCTGGGTCTATGTAGTTAAAGATTGCCACCTTTGGGCGGGCAGCTCGTGCAGCGACGAGAACCACAAGATAAAGGCCACACCCGTGTGCAGCAGGCACACCACCGCAAGCAGTGCCCCCGAGACTGCGTCCAAGCGCATCCAGCTTGTGTCGTGCGCAAGCAACAGCCAGGGAACCAGCACAAGACCTGCTACCCCCAGCTGCACCATAGTCTTGACCAGCGGATTCACGTCTCCCAAAAACTGGTTGAGTATCATCACCGACGCATAGAAGCATGCCGCCGCCAGACCAAAGGCCACGCCTTCAAGCGTAACGCCCACCGTTGCCCCCGGCTCAAGCACTCCCGAAACAAAGACGATGCCCACAAGCGCCAGACAGAGGCACACCGCACGCACGCGCGTAAGGTGTTCGTCTAGCACAAAGGGAGACACCATCATGACAAACACCGGCGCCATCTCGTAGGCAAGCTCGGCGGTTGCAAGCGTGGTCAGCCGATAAGCCACAAAGAGCAGTGCCCAGTTGAGCGACAGACACGCTCCCGAGGCCACAAGGATTGCGAGCGTTGCACGACTGCGTGGCAGCCGTACCGCACTCCCCCGCAGGCGCAAGCACACTAGCAAAAACAACGCCCCCACAAGACCGCGTGCGGCGGCAAGCGCAGTTGGCGAGAGCGGTATGAAGCGCACAAACAGCCCCAGCGTGCCAAAGATGACTTCGGAGGCCACCAGTCGCATGGTAGCCCCCGAGGCGCTTGTCTTCGTTGTTTGCTCCATATGTCCGCCCTTCTCGCGAACATACAGAATACGCCGGCGGGAAGATATACGCCAGCCCGTTGCCGCCGTTACAGGGTCGATCCTACGATTCCCTCGATCACCGATGCCTCAAGGCCGGTATCGGCATCTATCGCAAATGAGAAGCCATCCTTGGTCCAGATGGCACAATACACAAGATTGTCATTGCCCTTCTCCGTGACGGTAACATCTCCCACGTTCACCTGGTTAACCTGGGGGTACTCGTTGTAGTCGCCACTGATGTCTTCTGAGCCCGTTCCCTTGCGCACCAGCACGCGCGTGTCACCGTTGCTGTAGAAGCACTGCGCCAGTTTTCCCTCTATCGCCTGGTAGAAGCGCTGGTTATAGCCGGGAACCGACTCGGGGAAGGAGACGTCGAATCCAGCGACGCTGGATGCCTCCATAGCCGATGCACAGTCGATGAAGGGATTGGCAATCCCTACCGGCTCGCCTTGCTCCTGCTGGGCTTGCTCCTGCTGGGCCTGCTCCTGCTGGGACTGAGCGTCTTCTGTCTGCGTATTCTGGCTGTTTGAGCAGCCGCAGCCTGCAAGTGCGGGTAACAGAGCGGCAGCCACCGCAAACGAGATGATGGTCCTCTTGTCAAACATACGACCTCCTTTGCCTTGCACCCATTACGGGAGACAGACGGGTTCTGCTTTGCCGACACCGCCATCCTCTGCATACATGATGCGATTCTTTCGGCTTTTATACCAGATACGATTCTGCCAAGCGGATTGTCGTGATGCTTATGCAAAATCCCAGCGGTGGAAGGTGGGTTGCATCTTGTCAAAGGTATGGAAGCCCTCAAAGCCCAGCGATGCCAGATAGTGCTGGAAGTGGCGAATGTAGACACCCAAGTGCTCGGGAGCATGGCTGTCGGATCCCAAGGTTATGATGCTTCCGCCCAGGTCGCGATACAGGGTGAGTATCTCTTTTGCCGGTTGAGAGTCAGCCAGACCATAGCGGATGGATGAGGTGTTGAGTTCGATGCCTTTACCTGCAGCAATAGCATGCTTAAGCGTGGCTGCCACCAGGTCGCGATTTGCTGGGAAGTTGAGGATACCTGCCGGGTCATAGCGCTTGATGAGGTCAACGTGCGCCAGCACGCTGTAGTGCTCAAAGCTGGTGGCAACGTCATACAGCTCCTGGTAGTAGGCAAGGTTGTACGCCTCCTGGCTGCGACCCTGCTGAAACTCGCCCGTCCAAAACTCAAGGTCTCCCACCTGATGGATGGAAAGCAGCGTGAAGTCAAACTCGTCCTTGTACTTGTCCCACAGGGCATTGAACTGCGGTATCGTGTGCGTCTGTACGCCAAACTCCAGGCCGGTCTTGATGGTGATGCGATCCGCCCAACGCTCACGCAGGTCGGCGATGCACGGGAAGTATGCGTCGTAGTCAACATTTACCACACGCTGGCCCTCCATCACCTTGGCCGTGAGCGCATCCTCCCAGTCAGGCTTGATGCCGTAGTCCACGTGATCGGTAAAGCAGATCTCGTCAAGGTTGTTCTTCCAAGCATCCTGCACAACCTTCTCGGGAATGTACCAAGAGTCATCAGAGAACATGCAATGAACGTGATAGTCGGCAAGCATGGCAATCCTTTCTGGAAGCGTAGAAGAGTTACCCAACTCATTATCCAAAAGCTCCTATGAGACCGCTAGCATTCTTGCGATAGCAGTTAACCCTTAAGCGACAGACGCAATAGGAAGGTTACAGGTCACGGCTTGGGAGCCCAACACCGATTACCTGGACTACAGCTGGCATCTTGGACGTACCGGCACCGATGGCGCATGGAACCTTCTCACCTGGGGCAAAGGATAGAAGTCCGCTCGGTCTATTGCCGCACTAAGACTGCCCCCATGTGACCCCTTGTCACGTGGGGGCGACATCCGCCGAGGCCACTTCCGTTGCGGCCCCTGTTTGCTACTTCTGGTTGCGCAGGAAGAAGGCCAGTGCACCAATGAGGTTGGCCTCGTTGCCAAACTTGCAGGTCACAATCTCGGGTTTGGAGAAAGGCAAGCCCTCGCGGACGGCAAAGATGTGCTCTACGGCATCGCGAATGAGCGTGGTAGTCTCGGGACGAGCGCTGATACCTCCGCCAATGGCGTAACGCTGCAGATCGAGCACCGACTGCAGATTGACGATGCCGGCAGCTGCCCAGATGGCATAGTCGTTAAGCACTGCTATGGCGTCCGGATCGCCTGCATCATAGGCATCAAAGAGCATGATGCCATCGGCGCTCTCAAGACCCTTGCGGCGTGCAAACTCCTTGGTGATGGAATGCGCAGAAATGTGCCCCGTCCACATGGCGGGAGAGATATGCTCTGCGGCCTCGTCACTCAGCAGCGGATAGTCGCAAATCAGCCAGCTGAGCTCGCCAGCGCCGCCCGAGCAGCCCATCCACACCTGCTTGTTAAGCACGATGCCGCCGCCAATGCCGGTGCCCAGCACGATAACCGCGCCCGAGTCAACGTCGGCCAAAGCGCCTGCCCAGCTCTCGGCGATGGCAGCGCACTTACCGTCGTTGGCAATGGTGCACGGCTTTCCAAACACGGCACCGTACTTCTCTGCAGCGGGATACTCGCTAAGCCATGTAAAGGCACCGCCGGTATGCGCCCAGCCACGAGCCGTATCAATGCGTCCGGGCATAGAGATGGCAACGCCTTCGTAGTCGTAGTCGCTCACTGCGTCACGCACGTCGGCCAGCGAGGCAAGCATCTCTTCCTCAGACCCTGTTTTGGCCTCGACCTTGCCCTGCGCAAGAAACTGGCCCTCGCGGTTCATGATCGCGTATTTGATAAACGTACCGCCAATATCAAGTACCAGATACTGCTGCTCCATGCTAACCCTCTTCCCTTGTATGCATACCGTCTACAAGCCATGCCGGCACTTTTGACTATACCTGCTGGCACTGTCTTTAGAGCATAGATACCTGCCGAATGAACAAGGGGACTGTTTTTTCGTTCACGCCCCCGTTGCATGCGTGAACGAAAAACAGTCCCCCCGTTCACCTTGCGACCAGCAGCCGGTACACCTGGCCCCGTCACGCTAGAATGGAAACGCTTGCACCATCTGTTAAGGAGCGCCATGGGCACCTCTTCATCCCACCCAAAGCTGTTGCGCGAGTTTCTCGCCTACTACCGGCCTCAGCTGGGCCTCTTTGTGGCCGACACTGTGGCGGCGTTGATTCTTGCCGCCGCCGACCTTGCGTTTCCGCAGATTCTGCGCCAGCTTACCTCAGGCTTGTTTGCTGGCGACCCTAACGCCATCATCGCGGCACTTCCTGGCCTGGCTGCTGGGCTCATTGTTCTTTACGCCGTGCGCTACGCCTGCCGCTGGTTTGTGACCAGCTGGGGCCACATCATGAGCGCACGCATGGAAAGCGCCATGCGGCAAGACCTTTTTGACGCCTACGAGCGATTTAGCTTCTCGTACTTTGACCACCACAACACCGGTGACCTCATGAGCCGTGTGGTGAATGACCTCTTTGATATTGCAGAGGCAGCACACCACGGTCCCGAGTGGATTGTTATCTGCAGCATAGAGATCATAGGCAGCTTTGTGCTGCTGGCACGCATCTGCTGGGAGCTCTCGGCTGCGCTTGCGGTAGTCACCGCGCTGCTCTTCTTCTTTGGGCTGTGGGGAAACGCCCGCCTGGCCGAGACCTTCCGCGAAAACCGTCGTCGTATGGGAGCGATAAACGCCCAGCTTGAAGACTCACTTGGCGGCATGCGCGTGGTCAAGGCCTTTGCCAACGAGAAGCTTGAGAGCAAGAAGTCTGCCGCTTCCAACGAAGCCTACCTTGACAGCAAGGTACGCAATTACCAGGCCATGGGCCTGTTCAACGCCAGCGTGTCAGGCTTTACCGGCGTACTATACGTAGTGGTTGCCGTGTACGGCGGCTACCTTATCGCCCGCGGTCGCCTGCAGCCCGCCGACCTGGCCACCTATGCCCTGTACGTAAGCATGTTCCTCGGTCCCATACAGACCATCCTCGACTTTACCGAGATGTTCCAGAAGGCCAAGGCGGGATTCGAGCGCTTTGTCGAAGTTCTGCACACGGCGCCTGACGTGCAGGAAGCTCCCAACGCACAGCCGCTTAACGTACGCGAGGGAAGCGTTTGCTACGAGACGGTGAGCTTCGCCTACGATACAAGCACCGAGCGCGGAGCAACGGGCGAGCACGTGCTGCGCGGGCTCTCTCTTGATATCCCCGCAGGTAAGACGCTTGCGCTTGTGGGTCCCAGTGGTGGCGGCAAGTCAACCATCTGCGCCCTGTTGCCACGCTTCTACGATGTGGGCAAGGGCCGCATCCTCATTGACGGACAAGACGTGAGCAAGGTTACGCTACACAGCCTGCGACGCTCGGTTGGTATGGTGCAGCAGGACGTGTACCTGTTTGATGGCACCATCGGCGAGAACATTGCCTATGGCAAGCCTGGAGCCACCATGGACGAGGTTCGAGCGGCAGCCCGTGCGGCCAACATCGCTGACTTTATCGAAAGCCTGCCCGCAGGATACGACACGCGCGTGGGCGAGCGCGGCGCCAGGCTGTCGGGCGGACAGAAGCAGCGCGTTGCCATCGCGCGCGTATTTTTGAAAGACCCAAAGATACTGGTGCTTGACGAAGCCACCAGCGCGCTTGACAACGAGGCAGAGCTTGCCGTGCAAGAGTCGCTCGCTCGGCTGGCCAAAGGGCGCACCACGCTAGTAATTGCGCATCGGCTCTCAACCATTCGCCACGCCGACGAGATTGCCACGGTAGAGGCGGGACGCATCGTAGAGCGCGGCACGCACGACGAGCTGCTCGCCGCAGGTGGTACCTACGCACGCTTCTGGAACATGCAGTTTGCCGAGTAGCGTCTGACACCCTACCCACGCTCGGGCAGGTCTCCCTCGTTGTATGCCTCGAGCAAGGCCATAAGGTCGTCAATGCGTGCACATATGCGCTTGCCGCGGTCGGTGTCTGCCACACGCACGGGCGTCTTGCTCATGTCATCGATAACCTGCTCGTGGGCGCTTGCAATGTCCACATTGCCCGACAACGCTGCCTTGACCCCCATAAAGGGCCTATGTGCCTTAAGGCGCAGCCCGCGCGCATCGGCAATGAGCGTGTAGCCTGCTATGCCCGTGGTCTTGTGATAGGCCTGGCAGAAGCCACCATCGATCACCAGAAGCTGGCCATCTGCCCTCACGGGCGTGTCACCGTCAATCTCGTGCACCGGCGTATGGCCGTTGACGATATGAGCCAACGGGCCACCAAGCCCAAACTCCTTAAGCACACGTGCGGCCACCTCTGGGTCACGCGTAAGATCGAAGTAGGGATCTTGCGGCTCGGTCCATGCGGCAGGATCTGCCACATAGGCTCGCTCGAAGGTCTTCATCAGGCGGCCCGCCAAAGGAGAATGGTATCCGCACCACAGATACCACATCCAGTCAAGGTCTTGCTGCTTGCCTCGTGTCCATGCCTTGCGTGCCACGCGATCAACGTTATCCAGGTACGCGCGACCGGACAGCTTGTGGCCACCGCTCACCACCGTCGAGAAGCTACCGTCCTCGTCAAGCGGAATGCAGCCATGGAAGAGCAGGCGCCCGTTGCATACCTTGTATACCGAACCATGCTCAAAGAGGAAGCGCACGTGCTTGCGCAGACGGTCTGAGTCCGCAAAGGCCGCGGCAATCCCCTCCATGACGGCGGCTTCGCCCGCTGTGAGCTCGCTGGGCTGCGTTACGTCAAGCGTGGGGAAATCCGTGGTGGACAACGGCCAGTCACGCCCAGCAATACGCACCGTACCTGCAACAACGTCTATTGCGCCCAAAAGGCAGCGGTCATCCATCCCCCAGTTGGGATGACGCCCAATGGCTTGCTCCATCAGCTTGAAGAGAATGACGTTGATGGCCTTCTCGATGCGGTGCATGTGCTTGCTGCCTGGCTCGTGCGCATAGGTGGCGTCGGCAAAGAGGGCAAGCTCGCGCAGCGAGATTCCATAGCTGCTCTCAAGCACGTCAAGCGTGCCGTAATGCACACAGGTGCGCACCACCTGTGCCATGCACACCTCGCTGCCCGCCGCAGCCCCCATCCATGCTATGTCATGGTTGCCCCACTGCACGTCAACGCTGCCGTAGGAGATAAGCTCGTCAATAATGCGATCTGCCCGCGGACCCCGGTCGTAGATATCGCCTACCACGTGTATGCGGTCCACCGCAAGACGCTTGACCAGATGAGTAAGGGAGCGAATGAAGTCCTCGGCAGCGCCAACCTCCACAATTGAACGCACAATGTCCTCGTGATAGGTGTGGTGCGCAGAGTCCTCGCCTAAGCTCACATGGAGTAGCTCATCAATAATGTAGCCGTAGTCCTCGGGCAGCATCTTGTGCACGTGATTTCTGGTGTAGCCGTCTGCCAGCCTGCGAGCCAGATTGGTAAGGTGGATGAGCATGGTGTGATGCCACTTGGGCAAGAGGTTGCCCAAGTGGCGCATCATGGCCAGCTTCTCGTCGGGATAGTAGATGAGCGTGCAAAGGTCGTCCATAAGATGGTCGTCAAGCTCGTCGCCAAACAGCGCATGCACACGCTCGCGAATAACACCCGAGCAGTTGTTGTGAATATGCGTAAAGGCCTCAAGCTCGCCATGGATGTCACTCATAAAGTGCTCGGTGCCACAAGGCAGATTAAGGATGGCCTGAAGGTTGATAATCTCGGTATAGGCAGCACGACGCGTAGGAAAACGCTCGGAGAGCAGGCGCAGATAGGCGGTGTCTTTTCTCATCATTGCTCCTATGCTCGCATAATGTTGGGATATGACACATTTACTGAACAGTATGGACAATTAGGGCGGATTGGTACCCAACGATTCGGCATAGGGAGACTTTGCGCTTCTTGCCAATCCAAGGAAGTGCTCCACGCGACAAGTGCCGATGTTACACTGGCAAGAGTCGTTCCTGCCCATGCGCATGCAAGTGAGTCATGGGCGCAACCATACAAGGCGGAAGCATGGGTATCTTTCAGGACATGAAGCGCGAGCTGAACCTGGGCAACAAAGGCCTCGCTGCGCTACTGATCATGATAATGGTGGGCTCTGCCATTACGGGCTGGCTCTACGAGATGGGCTTCTACTACATAAACGCGGGAGGGCATTGGGTGCCGCGCGGGCATGGCATGGGGCCATGGCTGCCCATCTATGGCTTTGGCGGACTGGGGATTCTCTTGTGTTGTTGGTACGTACGCAAAAGCCCGCTTAAGGTGTTTGTCATCTCGTGTTTGGTAACTGGCCTGCTCGAGCTGATTACAGGATACGTCCTGTACGAGTTCTTTGGTGGTCTAAGACTGTGGGACTACAACACCGAAATCTGGAATTGGGGCAACATCGGAGGCTTCGTTTGCACGCGCTCGGTGCTGTTGTTTGCCCTTGCCGGCATCGCCCTCATGAAGTGGATCGTTCCGCAAACGGCAAACCTCATACGGTCGCTTGGCGAGACAAGGGCCCTCACAATCAGCAGCGTCATCGGAGCTGCCTATGCAGCCGACATTGTAATTGGCTACCTCGTGAAAGGCTTGTAAAGGATGCCCGTGAACAGCAACAGAATGGTCCGAGGTATTGTCTCGACATTGGCAGGTGCCATTGCCTGGGGCATGAGCGGCACATGCGTACAATACCTGTTTGAGCACTCCAGCATTGACTCGCTGCTCCTTACGTCGTTGCGACAGATTGGCGCCGGCATCATGTTTCTTGCCGTGCTCCTGCTTTGGCAGCGCCCCCAGTTGCAGGCCATGCTCACAGACTCAGACACACGCCATAGACTGGTGATCTTTGGCGTTGCGGGACTCTTTCTTAACTCGGTGCTCTATGCCACCACCATCAGCTATACCAATGCCGGAACGGCCACCGTGCTACAGAGCCTGAACGTTCCTATGGTACTGGCGCTTGCATGCCTTGTGGAAAGACGCCTGCCAAGACGCCTGGAGGTGGCGGCACTGGTATGTGCGGCGCTGGCCACCTTCTTGATTGCAACCGGCGGTGATCCGTCCACGCTACAGCTTCCCTTGCTGGGCCTTATCTTTGGCATTGCCACGGCCGCAGCTTCGGTCTTCTACACCACGTACCCACAGCCGCTCTTTGAACGTTGGGGCAGCTTTGCCACTACCGGCATTGGTATGGCAGTAGCTGGCATGAGCGGCTTTGTCTTATGGTGGCTTACCCGCGGTGTGCATACGGGGTTTCCGCAGCTGGGCTTGGACTGTTGGGCCGTGCTGGGTATTGCCGCTTTTGTGGGAACCTTTGGTGCCTATGGCCTGTTCCTGCACGGAGTGTCCATTGTAGGGCCGATTCGCGGAAACATGCTGGGTGCGGCCGAGCCGGTAAGCGCCACCGTGCTTACCGCCGTCATGCTTGGCACCGCCTTCTCGTGGGCCGATTGGACGGGACTGGTGCTTATGGTAGCCACAATCGCCCTTGTCACACTGCAGTCTGCCGAGGAAGGCAAGGCGGGGTCTCTTTAGGGGCCAGAGTTGACGATTGGCAGCATTGTGGCTCAGCTTGAGCTTACGCCAGCATCCTGCGACGCAGACGCTCTAGCTCGTCCTCTGTCACCCCACACGCCAGTAGGTAGCTGCCAACATCGCCATAGGCACGCATAAGCGTGTCGTATACGCCGCTTATGGTAGCCAGGCGAGCCTCAAGGCGACTTCCCGTATAGGGCTGGGGCATCTCGCCTGTATCCACAATGCGGTCCACCTCACGCATCTGACCAAATGAGTAGAGATAGTCTCGCACAATGTCGGAGCGAGAGACGCCCACCATTCCCAAAAGCAGCATAGACAGCATGCCCGTGCGGTCCATGCCCGCTGCGCAGTGAAACAGCACGCATTCCTTTTGCGGCACATCCGATAGAAACTGCATGATCTGGCACACGGCATCGTGGTTGCCCAGCATGGTAAGGTAGCCACCCGAAAGGTAGTCGAGGTTTCCCTTGGCGGCTATGAGTTGGGGGTCGGACAAGTTCATGCCATAGAACGAGACATTCTTCCACGTGACCAAACGGTCGCGGGCATAGGGGCAGGTGACCTGGGGACTCTCTCCCTGGCTACGCAAATCAAGCACGTGCGTGACGCCATAGGCAGCCAACCAGGCGCGGTCCTTCTGGTTGATACAGCGTGTGGATCCACAGCGCAGATAGCGATGCGCCCGCGTGGGACCAAAGGGAGTGGGATAGCCGCCAAGCTCGCGCAGGTTCATGACACTGGGCACATCCAAGATACGGACCCCATCGGCCTCGGGCACGTGAACCTCGGCGCGCAGACGATCAAACAGTCCCTTAAACTCCACAGGCTCTCTCCTTTATCCACGTGGCTGGTGCACTGGAGGCTACGCCCCGGCTGTACCAGCCCCCAAGCGCAGGTCACACGAGAGCGTGTATGTGGATTGGGGGGCCGTTCCTTGTTCCACGTTGGCGGAGAGATATCACAGAATGGTACCGTTTTCTCGCCAACGTGGAACAAGGGACGGCCCCCCAATCCACGTAGAACAGGGGACGGTCCCCCCAATCCACGTAACCTAGTCGCTCGTCGACGCGCCAGTGCCTTCCACCTGATTGGCAAGCGCACGTACCACAATCACAGCCGCCAACGCAATCACAAAGAATGACGCCAGCGCAAGCATTGCCGTCTGCATGCCCCACTTATCGGCCATGAAGCCCGTCAGCGCTGTCAGGGCAAAGCCGCCAATGCCCGTAGCGGCCGTGATCATACCTGTTGCCGTAGCCGTCTTTCTTCCGGCAAAGGGAAGCATCATGGTCAGCACGCTGGGATAGATGGCTCCGCTCGCAAGGCCCAGCGGCACACACAGCACCATAACCTGCCAAGCGCTTGTTGACATGGCAATAAGCAGCGTGACCAGCGGTATGGCAATGACCGAGACCGTAAGAATAGTCTGGTGCTTCTCTGAGAAGCGCCCCACCAAGATGCGCGAAGGTATCATGACCGCCCAATACAGCGAGAGGGCGTACTTACCGGCCGATGACTTGAACACGTCAACGAACAAGGTGTCCACAAAGAAGGCAAAGCCGTTCTCAAATCCCACGTAGATGCACATGATCACACAGAGCAGCAGGATGCCGACAAGGACAAAGCGCCCGTCATGACCATCCCGCAAAGAGCCCGGTGCCTTCTCGCGCGGCTCTACGCCCGCATCTATGATTCCCTTGAGGGCAACGGCTGTGCCCAACCACAGGAATATGAACAGCGCCTTCCAGCTGATGCCGTGGTTTAGATAGAAGGACACAATCAGCGGCGAGGTTACCGCACCAAAGGCATACATCGAGGTGATGTAGCCAATCTTGCGCTTGCTGCTTACAGGGTAGGCGTCAGCCAAGGCAGCTATTGCAATAAACTGGAGCGCGCTGGTTGTGAGTCCCAGCAAAAACATGCCCGCCACAAAGAGCCAGCTGTTGGGCGCCAACCAGGCCAGTGCGGTTGCCACCAGCTGCAAACAGAGCATCACCTTAAGGCTCATGGACTTGCCCACACGGTCTGCCCAGCTGCCCAGAAGGATGGGTGCCAGCATGTCCGCCAGCAGCTCGGCAGCGGCAAACAGGCCCATTGAAGTAATCGATAGGTCGTAGGTTTGTCCTATGCTCCAAAGGCTTGCCTGATAACCACCAGACTCAAAGCCGTTTACAAAGATGATGAGAAACAGAATGATCCAGAGAACGTCGCCCTTGGCCTTTGCCTGCGCAAGACGTGTCTTGTCCATAACGACCCCATACCTCTTGTATGCCTCCCCTAGGCATCATCGTAAAGCATAGAGTTGCCTACAGCGTACTTGTGCATGCCAGCTGACAGTCCTACGGCCCAAATGGTAGTGCCACTGGCACATCTACGTTATCTGCAGCTGCTTTGGTGCGAACCACAACGTTCATTGCGTTGTATCAGCTAAGGCCTTTGGCTTATAGTCCTTCTTCATAAGCTGCTTGCACTCGTACATGGCCTTATCAGCTTCTTCGAAGACGTTGAGGAGCGAGTGGTGCCGGCCCTTGTCGTATTCGGCAATTCCGGCCGCTATTGTCTCGCCCATACGCATCTGCGACGGATCTGTAGGCAGTGCAGTGATGCTCTCCATCAGCTGCGCACGGCTCTCATAGTCGCCTCCGGTGAGAATGACGGTAAACTCGTCTCCTCCCACGCGGAATACGGGGCTATGCTTGAAGACCTTGCATATCTTTCTGCAGGCATTCTTGATGCAGGCATCGCCCTCTTTGTGGCCAAGCAGGTCATTGACTGACTTGAGGTCGTTGACGTCACAGACCACAGCCGCAAACGGATCCTGCACGCCCTCCTTGATTGCAGAGTTAATCCTCTCTTCCCACTCTGCATAGGCATGCTTGATTTTTACGCCCGTAAGGGGATCAATGACGGCCATGTTTCTGGCAGCAGAGAGGTCATGCGCGTACTTCTGCTCCTGCCTAACCTGTGCATCCTCGTCCAACAGGCCCACAACCAGCACAGCCTCTGCGTCTTCCTCGACCTGGACCACCTTTAGCTTGACGTAGGTTGGAAGGTTGTCGTCCACCAAGCGGTAATCCAGTACAAATACGCCGTCCCGCTCTATCGCCGCTAAAATGCTCTCTTTGGAGAACTGCGCGAAGAATAGCTCCCGGTCATCGGGATGGACCACGCGAAGGCTGTTCTCGCGGGTAGTCTTGAAGAAATCGTCCCCCTGCTTGGAGATGCCAAGGTTCATGTATCCCATCGAGGAACTGAACTCCGTGTATGCATTGCTCTTGGGATCAACGTAGTAGAGCGCAACCAGATTACCGGCAAGGGCACTCAGACGCAGGTACGCCTTCTTCTCCTCGGCTGCTCGCTCGGCAGCCATACGATCTTTCACCTGGGTGTCTACGTTACTGATGCCAATGACGATATGCCTGTTATCACCGGGAATTCCGGTGGCCTTCAGGCTCACGTAGGTAGGAACTCCGTCGACGAGGATACGGTAGTGGTAGATGTAGGTCCCATGCTTGCTGATCTCGGCCAGCAGATTCTCTTTGCTAAGCGCATGTAAAACGCGCTCAAGGTCCTCGTCGTAGATGAAGCCTTCGGCATGCGCTGTGCACTCGGCAAAGAAGTTGGTGCCGTGTCGCTCTGCCGTTAGCTGGCCTCTCTCGGTCCGGGAACCATATTCAACATAGTCATCAGTCTTCACGTCCACGTAATACAGGTCGAAGTAGTCTCCGGCCAAGGCGTCAACAATGCTCTCGTAGATTGCGCTCGTACTCAGGGCTTCGTTGTAGGATTTCCTCAGCTCCAGGATCTTTTCTGTCTCTTCAAGCTGCACGCGATACTGTTCCTTCTCGTCGCCCACAACAAACGCGCGCAGCAGGCACATGCTTAGCATGTACGCGATGGTGTAAAGCGGGAGAAGGGGGTACCAAAGCTGGGCAAAGAGAAGGGTGGCCATAATCAGCCCAAAGAGCGCCACCGTACGAAAGCGCAACACTTTGCTCTGTGCATCTGCCTTCCCAACGATGGACGATGTCGCATAGACCGACGTCAGAAGAAGCAGAAGGACCTGAACGCTAAGCTGAACATACCTAGCGGGGAGCGCATGGTAGACGCAATTTGCATCCACCGTAAAGAGAACCGGCACAAAGATGTTCACAATGGCAAGCACGGCAACTGTCACAGCTAGGATGCGACCGGCATACAGAAGAAAACGGCCAAAGGCGCTGCGCTCGTCAAGGTAGGTGACGGTGTATTTTGTCCAAAGCTCCACGCCGGCAGACATGGCAACATAGTACACAGACGTATCGGCAAAGAGTGCGGCCACCATGTGCTGGCTCTCTAAGACGCCCCAAAGGACGTCCGTTACGTAATATGTCAACACCGCAAAAAGAAACTCTCGGTACGCCCGCCAAGAAGGCAGTTTGAACGCATCGCTATGGCCAAATAGCAGGTCAGCATTCTCTATGAGGAGAATCATGGCTGCAAGCAGGCCAATGGTCGAATAGTACACGCTCGCGCACCTCGTCTCGGCTTTCTGGGGTGTTACATCTGTATATGCATGCCAGTTGACGCAGTTGGCACATCAAAGATACTAACACGTGCCCGGGCTAAAAACCGAGGGAGATTTCAGGCACGGGCAGCTTCTCTCATCAACGGTTGCCAGTCGCGAGCAGGCCAGAGCGATGACCTTTGGGGCTTCGCTACGGTTAAGCGCTCCGCCCTTACGGCGCGTCCTACTCTTCAAGATGGATCGTCCAACCGGTATCAATCTCTTTCTTAACCTTCTCCTTTGTGCGCTCGTCAAGCTCGGGCCAATCGGTCACCGTGCGTGCCCCGTTGGTCACAAGGTGCGCATGCTCGGCGCAGAGTGCCAGCGGCGTGTCCGAGAGCGAATCGGAGTAGAAATGCTCGATCACCGGAAAGTCGTGGTCAATGATGTAGCGAGACTTTTCTTGGGCATACATGAGGTTGTTGATAAGGACCCCAAGCTCGCGGTCGTAGTCGGTTGCCACCAAGTTCACGCCAAGCCTGCGTGCAATGGGCTCGATGATGCAGGTAGGTGACGCGCTGATGATAAGGTCGTCCGGCTTCTTCTGCTTAAGGTACCAAGAGGCTATCTTATGCTCGTTTTTGTCCCAGTAACGCTCGATCTGAATGTCAAAGTCATCGATGTGCCTTAGGTAGCTGTACAGCTCGCGCATCACGCGATAGCTTGACTTCTTTCCCAGTTTGTACTGGGCCACGCTCATTACGGCACGCGGCGCATAGGTAAGCCAAAGCTTTGGATGACGGTTCATGCACCAGATGGCAAAGCTGATGGTGCAGTTAGACGGGAAGATGGTGCCGTCAAAGTCATATGCGTTCATCAAACTGCTCCCGTCGTAGCGCCTTAGGCAGGGCGGCAATCATCGGTACCGTCCCCCTATCCACGCGCGCTGACACTGAACGTGGATAGGGGGGCCGTCCCCCAATCCACGTGAGACGATCCCCCAACACGACAGAACTGTCTGCTACTTCACGGCACTACCCGCGTCATAACCTTGCGTCACGGCCTCTTGGATACGGCCTACGCCACCGGAGTCTCCCGCAACCAGCACGGGGATTCCCAGCTCATCGGTCCAGGCGGGAGCCGGCACGGGACGCGTGCCCAGCGAGACCACCAGGTGGTCAAACTTAACGGTCACCTTCTCGCCATCCTTCTTCTCGAAGGTGGCCTCGTTGCCGTTTACCTCAAGCAGCTTGTGGCCAGGGTTCATGGTGGTGTCGGTCTGGCCCAAGCGGCTCATGATGTCAATCATGTTCTGGAAGAAGATGCCAGGTCCAATCTCGTCGACCATCTCGTAGAGGTCAACGTGGTTGCCCGCCTCCGAGAGCATCTCGGCGCACTCTATGCCGGTCATGCCGCTACCCACCACGCAGATGGTCTCGCCCGTAAGGGGAGGCTCGGCCATGATGACCTCGGGCGGCGTGAGCACGGCATCACCATCAAGACCGGGAATGCTGCCCGGCTTTACGGGCACAGATCCTGCAGCCCACACGAGCGCCACCGGTGCCAGCTTGGCAATGAGCCCGGGCGTTGCCTCGGTGTTGCAGCGAATCTCTACTCCCAGCTTGTCAAGCTGGCCCTTGTAGTAGTCAATGAGCCAGCCCAGGCGCCACTTCTTGGGCGGACGCTCGGCCAGTACCAGCTGGCCTCCCACCTGGGCGTCCTTCTCGAGTACCACAGGCGCAAACCCACGCAGCGCCAGCACGCGCGCTGCCTCAAGA
>JAFWLX010000234.1 GCA_017510875.1 Atopobiaceae bacterium
CATAGTGGCTCCTCCGTTTCTTCCATCCGGACTGTAACCGTTGGCCCTGGAGTCTCACCAGGTCGGCCGCGTGTGCGGTTAGCGGGCTTGGACGTGTGTCCACACCGCCAGTGGGGAGTTTCACCCCGCCCTGAAACTTGCGAGTCCTAGCATAGCACGACAAGTGTGATAGGTGAATGCCATAACCCTTGCCTGTTGCTTTTCACGGGCAAGCCAGGGCGGTGACCTTACTCTTGTGGGCCTGAATCATGGAGGACGGTTGCCGTGCGTATGAACGGGTGTCTGCTCGCCTATACTGATACGACATTGCTAAGAAATCTTGTGCGCACAAAGGGGAGCGTGAGAGACACCATGGCAGGAGATGACCGAGAACGTACGGAGCTTATCTGGCAGCTAAGGCAGATTGTGGGAGAAGACAATGTGGCCTTAGACGAGCCCATGAGCAAACACACCACCTTTGAGATTGGTGGCCCAGCAGACCTCTTTGTGGTTCCCGAGACAACTGAAGAAGTGCGTGACGTGGTGGCGGCCTGCAGACAGGCCAAAGTCCCTTACTTTATTCTTGGCAACGGATCGGACCTGCTGGTTTCTGATGACGGCTATCGGGGCGTAGTAGTGTGCTTGGCCGATGGCTTTACCAACGTGTCCATCGATGGAAGCGAGATGACCTGCCAGGCGGGGGTGTCCCTGCGCGAGGCGTCCGAGATGGCCTGCGAGCTGGGGCTTACCGGTCTTGAGTTTGCCTGTGGCATTCCCGGCAGCGTGGGCGGCGCGTGCTTTATGAACGCGGGCGCCTATGACGGTTGCATTGCTGACGTGCTCAAGAACGTTCGTGTGATCATGCCCGACGGCAGCGTCGAGACCATTGCCGTTGACGATCTTGCGCTTGGGTACCGCAAGAGCCGTATTCGCGATGATGACCTGATTGTGCTGTCTGCAACCTTTGCCCTGCGTGAGGGCAAGCCCGATGTAATCCGTGCGCGCATGGACGAGCTCACGTACAAGCGCGAGTCAAAACAGCCCCTGGACAAGCCAAGCGCAGGATCCACGTTCAAGCGTCCCGAAGGCTATTTTGCCGGTAAGCTTATCTCGGATGCAGGCCTGCAGGGCTACAAGTCTGGCGGTGCTGGCGTCTCAAAGAAGCACGCGGGCTTTGTGGTCAACCTGGGTGGCGCCACGGCAGCTGATGTCCATACCGTTATCGCCCATGTGCAGGACGAGGTAGAGCGCCAGTTTGGCGTAAGGCTCGAGCCGGAGGTGCGCTTCTTGGGCTAAGGCACAGCAGGCTGGTTAGGGTTGAGGGGCAGACATGGGCAAAGAGTTCGCTCTGCATAACATGGCAGTTGAGCCTAGCGATACAGGCGAGGCTCTATTCACCAGACTCTGTCCCCAGGATATGCGCGAAGCCTTTTTGCATCGCAAGGCGCAAAGGATAAGAGGTCCCGAGCTAGACGAACTTGTGGCCTATATCGGCAGCGATGATTGCGTGCACGATCTTAAGGCCCTGGCATCCGGCGACTTCAGCTTTCCCGCCGCGCATCAAGTCAAGTTGCGTAAGTCGCACTCAAATCGCAAGCGGATCATCTACGTCTATCCGCCCCGACAGAACATGCTCATGAAGTACCTGGTTTGGGGCATGCGCGAGTACGACGGACTCTTTTCTGACTCTCTGTACTCGTTTCGCCAGAGCGTCAATGTGGCCCATCTGTTTAAAAAGGTTATACGCAACAACTATGCACAAGGGCTGTACACCGTTAAGGTGGACGTGCACGACTATGGGCACTCCATCCATCCCGAGCTGCTTATTCCTATGCTGCGCGACATCATGGACAAGCGCGATCCAAAGCTTCTTGCGTTTTTGGAATACATGCTCAATCGCAACGAATACCTGCGCGACGGCAAGCTTGTGCATGCCAGCATGGGTGGGCTTCCCGGGGTGCCGGTTGGGTGCTTCTTCAACAACGTGTACCTCATGGATCTTGACAGCGCCATGGATGCGCAATCCCAGCTTTACTCGCGGTATGCCGATGACATCTGCGTGTTTGTAAACAGTGCGGACGAGGCAGCAGAGGCGCTCAAACAGATTCGCGCCTGCACCTTGCGCCTGGGACTTGAGCTGAACGAGGACAAGACGCAGCTTATCGAGCCAGGAGGAAGCATCGAGCTTCTGGGCATACAGATTCGCAATGGCAACTTGGATGTTGCGGACAATACGCTTGACAAGGCCAAAAGCAGGCTCACGCACTATGCAAACAAGCTGGTACGTTGGGAGCACTACGGCAAAATCACCAGGCAAGAGGCTGCCCAGCGTATGGTAGGGCGCATCAACCGTTACTTCTATAGCGATGGCATGACTGAGCATAATCTAAGCTGGCGCGACTTCTTCTTCCATGTGATAACCCGTCCCGACAGCTTGCACCAGATTGACCTTGTGTGCCAAGACCTGATTCGCATTGTGGCAACCGGCAAGCGCGGCAATGCCCGCTATCGCCTGCGCTACGAGGACATGCGAGCCTTAGGCTATCATCCACTTGTGCACGAATACTACCTCTCACATAAGGAACGCTCTACTAGGTGACCCGTGTCCGGTTTTTGAAAGGCGCCCCAATGCAGAGACACAACTGGGAAAAGCTGCTCAGCGAGCGCGACCATTTTGAGCGTTGGTTTGCCCAAAATGCCTATCTCCTTGATGCGCCGGCCATACTCCTTGGCGATGAGATGCATTCTGTTCACTTTGACTGGGACGCGGCGGTGCGCGACGGCGTGGCTGACGATCGCTTCAAGGTGCTTCTTGCCGATGTAAACCCCTCGTCCTTTGTGTCGTGTGCCTCTGCCATCAAGCTGTTTTACCAGCAGCTTCACGAGTACGATGACACGTGGGTTATAGAGCGGGCCTACCCTCCCGTCTCCCACCGCAACAGGGTCATGATGGACCAAGAGGGCCTTGTGCCTGTTTCGCTTGAAGGGCGTATGCCGTTTGCCTCGTTTGACGTGCTCTGCCTTTCACAACAGATGATTGGCGATGAGGTAAGCCTGCTGTACCTGCTTATGCGCTCGGGGATTCCCCTGCGAAGTCATGACCGTGGTGAGGGCGACCCCCTTATCATCAGGGGAGGGTCGTCGTCGTTCAATCCGTCCCTTGTGATGGATGTGTGCGACCTCTTCTTCATTGGCGAGGGCGAGGACATTCTGCCTGACCTTCTTGCATTGGTCGAGCAGGGCCTGCGCAGCGGTTGCTCGCGAGAAGAGCTGCTGCTTAAGGCAGTGCAAACATGGGACTGCCTCTGGGCTCCATGCTTCTATGAGCAGCGCTTCTCTGATACGGGCGAGCTGCTGGGCATCTTTGCGGTGCGCGACGATGTGCCAGAACGCATCTGCCACCATCATGTTGAAGACCTTGATACGTGCTTTGTTAACACCAAGCCCCTTGCCAGCTACTGTTTTCATTCCGCGGCTATCAACGGTTTGGAGATAACGCGCGGCTGTGATGGTCAGTGCGCATTCTGCGTGTCGGGATTCACAAACCTCCCCTTTAGGGCGCGCTCTTCTCAGCGCGCGTTTGAGCTGCTTAAAGAGCGGCTGTACCATACGGGTGAGGATGCCATTCAGCTGAGCTCGTTCTGCACCACCTCGTATCCCCAACTCAACGAGCTTCTGCGGATGATATACACCAGCTTTCCCTATAGATTCAAGGCGCTCTCGCAGCGCATTGACAGCTTTCACGAGAACCCAGAGTTCTGTCAGATGCTCACGCGTATAAGCGACGGGCGTGCGATTTTTGGTGTTGAAGGCGTTTCGCAGCGATTGCGACAGGTGGTGTCAAAGAACTATACCGAGGAGCTTATTCTCGATACCGTGCGCGAGCTGTGCCGAAGCGGCTACAAGTTTGTCAAGTTCATGTTTGTGGCGGGGTTGCCCGGCGAGTGCGACCAAGACTTTGAGGAGCTTGTTGCCCTTGCCCAAAAGATTCAGGCCATACGCCAGGAAGAGACGCCTGAGGGCGCGCAGCCCACGCTGTTTCGCTTTAGCTTTACGCCCCTGCGCGTTTTTCCGTTTACCCCCTTCCAGTGGCTGGCGGCAAACGTCGAGGCGCAGATGCCCCCTGCCAAGTTCTGTGAGCGCATCGAAGCGTATGGCATTGACGTGTCGGCCAAGGACGTAGGCTCGCCACAAAGCGATATACAGGTGACTCAGCTGCTCTTGCGTGGCGACTCGCGTCTGCAAGACCTGCTGATTGCCATGGCACAGCAGGGGCACTTGCGTTATGGCACGTTTTTACAAGAGGCAGCAGACTTTGTTGACTGCTATCTTGCGACGCACGACATGCCTGGATACGACTACTGGTTTGCCGAGAAGGATGCCAGCACGGTCTTTCCCTGGGACTTTATCGATTGCGGCGCAACCAAGCAGCACCTGCGCAAACGATACGAGGTGGCTGTGGGCAACCATCCTCACGACTTTCCTCGCTGTCTTGACCGCTGCCAAGGTTGTGGAGCCTGTTCTCATAGCGAGCAGCGCAACATGAGCATGTATCGGTCGCAGAGAAAAGAAGACAGTCGTCTGTCTTTGGCTCAAATAGGGAGGCAGCCTGAGCATGGCGAGGACGCTTCTGGTGATGCGACCTGCCGTGATGAGGCTCCATGGTATGCGGTCATGATGTTTACGCATGACGCCAACCATCGTATGGTGCATCGCAATTATTGGGAGAACGAGCTGGCCCGGGCACTAAACTATGCGGGCATCCCATACGATCGGCGTCACCTGTGGGTACAAAAGCCCTATCTTGAGCGACTTGATTGGGCCATTGGCGTAAACGGTGCCGCCGTGGCGTTGTATGAGCGCATGGATAACCAAGAGCTGCTTGCGCGGATAAACGAGCATCTGGTAAACATGCACGCGCAAAGCGTGACCTGGTTTGACCATGCTCCGCATCTGGTGTCAATCACCTATCAGATTCCCAGCCCGCCGGACACCGACCTTGATGCCCTGGCGCATGACGTTAAGCACGTGCTTGAAAGCACGTCTTGGGAGATAGGCATCGAGCAGTCTGTTGATGGCTCTCGTCGCCTCTCCATTCGCGAGGTGCGCCATCAAGTGTTAGATCTATCTGTGGACGGCGGGGAGCTTGTCATGCAGCTTGACCCGCGCCTGCCGCCCTATGCTGTGTACGAGAACCTGCTGGGGATAGGTTGGGACAAAGCTGGTTGCCATCTTGCCGTGCGCACCAATATGCGATACGAGTGATTGGCGCTTGCAGATCGCGTGGACTGTGTGACCGCCCCCAGTCCACGCGGCTAAGGCGAGCTGGAAGCCTCTTCAGGCGTTTGCCTTCGAAAAAGGCCGGCGGCGCGGCCGTCTGCGTAGCCACACAAGGCGCCGAAAGCCAGTTTCTCGCAGACGCACCCATGCGGGCGCATCTAGCTCGCCAAAACAATGGTAACAGAACGGATGGCCTGCATTTCTCTTGGCTGTTACCGCCTTGGCCTGCTTGCAACCAACGGCGATGGACAACCCTCAAACATGCGCTTGGTGTATACCTGCGGTTCTGTTTCGATTGGAGGCATATCCAAAGATACGAGCGACGAGCAACCCTCAAACATGTGGCTGGTGCTCACCAGGCTTTGTGCGCTGAAGGCAGGTGCTTTGAGAGAGACAAGCGACGAGCAGCCACAAAACATGGCGTCCATGTCGGTGACGTTTGGCGTCTTGAAGTTTGACAGGTCGAGTGATTCAAGGGCTTTGCAACCATAAAACATCGAGCTAAGGTCAGTTGCGCCTTGCGTGTCAAAGCTTGTCAGATCCACTTTGGCCAGGGCGCTGCAACCAGCAAACATTGACCTCATGACCTCGACCTTTGACGTGTCAAAGAACGAGAGGTCAAGCGATGTGAGTGACGAGCAGCCCTCAAACATAAGGGCCATGTCTTTGACGCTGGGCGTCCTAAAGCTGGATAGGTCAAGCGATGTAAGTGACGAGCAGCCAGAGAACATGCCCCACATGTCCTGGACACGCGAGGTGTCAAAGCCCGAGAGGTCAAGCGTAGCCAACGACGAGCAACCACAAAACATGTGGGCCATGTGGTTGGTCCACAGCGTGGGAACGCCTGACAGGTTGATTGAGACAAGCGAAGAGCAGCCCTCAAACAGATGGTTCATGCGACGAACTCGCGGGATGTCAAGGCCGCTCAAATCAACCGTTTTAAGTGACTTGCAACCGTTAAACATGCCGCAGATGTTCTTTACGCACGGAGCCTGCATGCCGTTCAGGCAAAGCGACTCAAGCGAGGTACACGAGTCAAACAGATGCGCCATGCTCATGGCCTCAGAAGCGTCCAGCTTGCCAAGGTCGCAAAAAACGAGGTTGTCACAGCCATAAAACCACCAGGCAAGCGAGACGGGTCGCACTCTGTCGGCTACGATGACCTGTCGTATCTTTGAGCGCATGCCAAACCAGGGAGCGGTATCAAACTCGGTAAAGGCGCGCTGCTCAAACCCGTGCCAGATGGCCAGCGGTTCTTGTTTGGTGGGGTCTGGATTCGCTTTGGCCTGTATGACTAGCTCTCCGCTGGGATACAGCAGGGCGTATGCATGGGGCCCGCACTCCTCGCTCGGTGCGCACTGCTCGTACAAGAGGTCGTTTTCCATGCGTCTCCCAAAGCTGTCAGTGCGGTTGCCTATGCGCGCCCGCTCTACTTCATCCTCCCAAACTTGGGCTTAAGAATAGGGTAGAGCGAGCGCCAGATGTCGTAGCGCTCCTCATAGAGCGATACGGTCCAGCGGTCGGGCTGCAGCAGCTCTGCCGTGTTGACTAGCGTATTACAACAGGTGCGCACGTCAGGCCACGCACCGCAGGCAACGCTGGCAAGCATGGCCGCGCCAAAGCTTGTCACGTCGGGTACCTTTGTGGTGATGAGCGGTATCCCCAGCACGTTTGAGAAGATCTGCTTCCACAGCGGCGTGACCTTGGTTCCGCAGATGGTTGAGCCCTTTACGACGATCTCCTCGGCGCGGGCAATGTCAAGACAGTCGCGCATGGCAAAGGCCACGCCCTCCAGCACCGATTGCGTCATGTCCTCGCGCGAGGTGTGCAAGTGCATGCCAATAAAGGCGCCACGTGCGTTGGGGTCGTTGTAGGGGCTGCGCTCGCCCATAAGATAGGGGAGGAAAAACACGCTATTGTGCCCCAGCCGCTTGGTGTTGATGCGTCCCTGCTCGCCGTTGTAGTCGCGGGTCTTGAGGATGTCGTTCATCCACCAGCGGTTGCAGGCAGAGGCCGAGAGCATGCATCCCATAAAGAAATAGGTGCCATCGGCGTGCGCAAAGCTGTGCAGGGCATTGTGCTCGTCCACCATAAAGGTGTCGTTGCTCACAAGGATGGTGCCCGAGGTGGTTATGCGAATGTTGCAGTGTCCGGTTCCCACGGTGTCGGTGCCAACGGCGGCAGCGGCGTTGTTGCCCGCACCAGCGCAAACCACCACGCTTGCGGGAAGGCCCAGCTCGCGCGCCACATCGGGCAGCAGCGTTCCTATGGGCTGGTAGCTCTCAAACACGGGCGGCATCTGGTTCTCGCGCAGTCCGCAGATGGTGAGCATGGACTTTGACCAGCAGCGCCTGCGCACGTCAAACAGCAGCGTGCCCGACGCATCCGAGCAGTCGGTGGTGTGCTTGCCCGTAAGGCGATAGTTGATGTAGTCCTTGGGAAGCATGAGCTTGTTGATGCGCGAGAAGATCTGTGGCTCCTCCTCGCGCAACCACAGCAGCTTTGGGGCCGTAAAGCCGGGGTAGGAGACATTGCCCGTCTGGGCCGAAAGCCACTGGCGTCCCACCTCGTTGTTGAGGTAGTCGCTCTGAAACTGGGCACGGTTGTCATTCCAGAGGATGGCGGGGCACACGGGCTCGTCGTTCTCGTCAAGGGCTACCAGGGCGTGCATCTGGCCGGCCACCCCAATGCCGGCAATCTGGCTTGTGTCGTAGCCGCGTACCAGCTCTTTAATGCCCATGCTTACCGCGGCCCACCATACGATGGGGTCCTGTTCGCACCAACCGGGCTGCGGAAAGTAGAGCGGATACGCCTTGGCAATGGTGCGCCTAACCTCGCCCTCCTCGTCCATGAGCAAAAGGATGGTGGCTGTGGTTCCAAGGTCAACGCCAATGTAGAGCATGGGAATCCTTCCAGCGACGTGTAGGCGGGTCAATTGCCAGCCGCAGAAATGATACCAATTTTAAGATTTGCAAGGAGCAGACACGAGTAGAGTGAACATGTTAGATATGAGTAATCATTGAGCGCAACAGGAGGCCAAGCGATGCAGGCGATAATTCCCTTTGGATCGGTTGATGACGAGAAGCAGGCACACCTTCACCTGCTGAGCAACGAGACTGGTGCTTTGGTGGGCGTAAGCGATCTGGGGGCAAATCTTGTGTGCTGCCGCATGCCCGACGGTCATGGCAATATGCCTGATGTGCTGCTTGGCCATTCGGGTGCACCGGGATACATCAACGATGGCCTTAATCTTGGGGCCATAATAGGACGCTGCACCAATCGCATCGCAGGTGCAAGCTTTGAGGTTGCGGGCACCAGCTACCGCCTGGCGGCAAACGATGGGCCCAACAACCTGCACAGCGGTCCGCACAAGTGGTCCGAGCGTCTATGGAAGGTGCTGAACACAGACGACGAGTCCGTGACCTTCGAGCTTACCAGTCGCAAGGGAGACCAGGGATTCCCTGGCTCGGTGCAGGTACATGTAACCTACCGCCTTTCTGAGACCAACCAGCTCATGATTTACTACAGCGCTCTGCCGTCCGAACCAACCATCATAAACCTTACCAACCATGCGTACTGGAACCTCAATGGACACGCATCGGGAAGCGTGCTCGACCATACCTTGCAGCTTGAGGCCAAGAGCTACACGCCGCTTGAGAACCACATTCCTACCGGCGAGATTGCGCCGGTAAAGGGTACGCCCTATGACTTCACGACGGCCCGCCCCATTGGAGCCTTTATCGAGACCTTGCCTTCGGGCTACGACGACAACTTCTGCCTGGATAACGAGGGCAAAGTGACCAAGGTAGCCCGTCTTGTGGGAGACAAGTCGGGTATCAGCATGACCGTCTCGACGGATGCTCCTGGTCTGCAGGTCTTTACCGCCGACTTCATTGACATTCCTTGGGGTAAGGATGGTGCCCACTACGGCGCATTTTCCGGCATATCCCTAGAGGCGCAGTATTATCCTGACGCCATCCATCACAAGAACTTCAAGCAGCCGGTCTTTACGCCCACGTA
>JAFWLX010000235.1 GCA_017510875.1 Atopobiaceae bacterium
AGTGGTTCAATCCCGACAAGGGCTACGGCTTCATCTCTCGCGAGGGTGGCGACGATCTGTTTGTCCACTATAGCGAGATTCAGATGGATGGCTTCAAGACCCTCGACGAGGGCCAGGCCGTCGAGTTTGACATCACCACGGGTCAGAACGGCAAGCTTCAGGCTTCCAACGTTCGCAAGATCTAAGTAGTCTCTTAGTAGAGTGCTGAGGAGGGGTCGCTGTGGCGACCCCTTTTTTGGCATTGACGGCATTGCCGTGCCAAGGTGCTTGCAGTAAGGAGAACGATGTGAACAGGGCACCATTGCAACTCTGGCCACCGGCGTTTGACGTTGCCATCTTTGACTTTGATGGGACCATAGCCGCAACGGGTTGGATCTGGGAAGAAGTTGACCGTATCTTCTTGGGCGCGCGTGGGATTCCATACACCGAGGAGTACGCCCGCGTGCTGTCTACGCTTGGCTTTGCGGGAGGCGCCGAGTACACCATCGAGACCTATGGCCTTCACGAGAAGCCTGAGGACAT
The DNA here is from genome assembly GCA_017510875.1 of Atopobiaceae bacterium. GTDB lineage: Bacteria > Actinomycetota > Coriobacteriia > Coriobacteriales > Atopobiaceae > UBA1367. The sequence continues at coordinate 523 of JAFWLX010000235.1, forward strand.
CTGTGCCGAGTGGACGCGCCTCTCGCATGCGCTCTACTGCACGCGCGTGGTGTTGCGCGAGGGGGTGGAAGAGTACATCAAGGCCCTGCGTGCCAGTGGCGTGCGCACGGCGTTGGCCACTGCCAACGAGCCAGAGCTCATCTCGTCCATCCGCAAGATTGACATGGACAGCCTGTTTGACACCCTCGTACACGGCCGTGACGTAAACGCCACCAAAGAGCAGCCCGACATCTATCTTGAGGCTGCGCGCCGGCTTGGTGCAGAGCCTGCACGTTGCATGGTGTTTGAGGACATAGTTCCGGGCATCTGCGCGGCGCGTGACGCAGGCTTCATGACCTGCGGCGTGGCATCGGGAGAGCCGGCTCAGCTTGAGGACGTGGTGCGGCAAGAGGCCGACATCTTCATCGAAGATTGGACCTGCATACCACTGTGAGCTACTATCGTATGCAGGAAACGACCGATTTCATGCGAAAGAAGGTAGGTATTCATGGCAGACGAGCAGCTTAAGGCAAAAGCTCATGCATATGTCGAGCAGGTTTGGGAAGACATCGTAAAGGATATCGAGACGCTGGTAGCCATCAGGTCGGTGGAGGACATGGAGCATGCCGAGCCGGGCAAGCCCTATGGTCCTGCTCCCTTCGAGGCGCTCCAGGCTGCGCTTGACATTGCCGAGCGTATGGGTCTGGATGCTCATAACTGCGAGGGTCGCATTGGATATGCCGATATCCCGGGTGCTTCGCCCAAGCAGATTGCCATCATTGGGCACACCGACATCGTGCCCGAGGGAAGCGGTTGGAACTTTGACCCCTTCAGGCTTACGCGAAAAGATGGCTATCTTATCGGTCGTGGCGTGCTTGACGACAAGGGCCCCACGGTGCTTGCCCTCTATGCAGCGCAGTTTTTTGCCAAGCAGGCAGAAGAGTCTAAAACGCTCAATCCCTACACCATCCGCGTCATCATTGGCAACAACGAAGAGACCGAGATGCGCGATGTGGAATGGTATATCGAGAACTTTGAGCAACCCGAGTTTCTCTTTACGCCCGACGCCAACTTCCCCCTCATCTGTGGGGAGAAGGGCGGCTACTCGGCAACCGTGAGCTCGGGCAAGATCTCTGACGTCATTGTCGAGTTTGACGGCGGCACGGTGGGAAACGCCGTGGCAGGCGAGGCATATGCCATCGTGCGCGCTCAAGCAGACCAGCTTGCAGCCACAGATCGCATTACCGTTGAGGATGCAGGAGATGGGCTTGCAAAGCTCACGGCTAAAGGAATCGCTGCCCATGCCTCGATACCCGAGGGCTCCATCAATGCCATTGGCCTTCTGGTGGACTATCTGCTTGAGAACAACCTGTGCTCCGACGAAGAGCGCCGCTTCCTCGAGTTTGAGAAGCTCCTGTTTGCATCAACCGACGGCTCCACGCTGGGCATCCAAAGCGCTGACCAGCGCCTAGGTGCCCTCACTTGCATTGGTGGCACCATACGCACCAAGGATGGCGTATTTGAGCAGACCATTGACAGCCGCTACCCCGAGTCCATCAGCGGTAGCCAGATAACGACAATCGTTGGCTATCTGGCACAGGGACATGGCGCCACGCTTGCATGCGACCTTGATATGGTGCCGTCATACCAGTCTCCCGACAGCGCCCCCATCCAGACTCTGGTAGATACATATAACGAGTACACGGGGAGAAACGGAAAAGCCTACTGCATTGGTGGCGGAACCTATGCACGCCACTTCAAGTGCGCGGGAGCCTTTGGTCCCAACGATCCCGAGGACCCCATGCCCAGCTGGGTTGGCGCAGAGCACTCTGCCGACGAGGGCTTCTCCGAGGAGCAGTTCAAGCGTGCGCTCGAGATCTACATCGTCTCGCTCGCACGCCTGATGAGGCTGGAGTTCTAGAAGCGTTACAGGGCTAATTGATGTGCACGTGTGGGCGGTCCTCGTAGCCGTGGAAGTCTCCCATGTACACAAAGTAGTCGGCAACCTCATCGGCCAGAGACTGGTCATGGGTAGCAATGATGAGCGTCTTTCCAGCGGTCTTGAGCTGCTTCAGAAATCCCAGAAGCCATGCGCGCGCCTTGGCGTCCAGGCCGGCCAAAGGCTCGTCAAAGCAGAAGACGTCGGGGTTCATGGATAGGATGCAGGCAATGGCCACGCGCTTCTTCTCGCCGCCTGAGAGGGCGTAGGGAGCCCGCTGTCGCAGATGCTCTATGCCCAGCAGTCTGCAGGTGTCGGCCACGCGCTGATCTACCTCTTGCTCGGCCAGCCCCATCTGGCGTGGCCCAAAGGCAATCTCGTCCTCAACGCTTGCGCAGAAGAGCTGAGCGTCACTGTCCTGGAAGATGAAGCCAATGCGCTGATGCAGCCCTTTGGCAAAGGCTGCCTTGCGCATGCTTGCCTCGCTTACCTCATGGCCGTCAAAGTGGTAGCTCCCCTTCTGGCAAAAGTACAGCCCGCAGATGACTCGCAGCAGCGTGGACTTGCCCGAGCCGTTGTCGCCCATGAGCACCACGGCGTCACCCGCGCAGATACGTAGGTTTACATGACGCAGTGCGGGCGAGTCCTCGTAGGCAAAGCAGAGGTCCTCAAGCTCGATGAGTGCGGGCTCCTGTGGCTGGTGGGGCTGGTGCAATCCCTGTTGCTCGTGGGTGTGTGACATGTCAGACCAATCCTTGCAGATAGAAGAAAGCTGCGACAAGAGCAGCAAACAGCAGTCCCCAGCAGGCATCGATCCAGGTAAGCGGGTCTGCGCCGCCAAGCTCGTAGCTGCCGTCAAAGCCTCGGCAGCGCATGGCGTCATAGGTGTCTTGCGCCGCACGGCTTGCCTTGAGCAGGGTAACACCGCCCACACCGCCCATGGAGGCCTGCTTGTTGTGGTTACGTCCTACGCTTCTTAGTTGTAGCGCTGTTAGGATCTCAGAGGCTGTCTGCCCCAAGCTCACGATGCTTCGCAGGGCAAGGTCGGCAGTCAGGATTGCAACTCCCGGCATGCCAAAGCGCCTCAGCGCTCGCGTGAGCTTGTGGGTGGGGGTGGTGAGCGCCACGCTGAGGACAAGTCCGGTGCTCACAAATGCCTTGGTGGCCAGTGTGACAGGCGACTGAGCCTGACCAAGGAGTATGGCGGGCAGCATGACAAGAAAGGTAAAGCTTGCGGCCGTCGTAGCGCCCGCCATGACGTGCGCCAAGGCCTCACGGGGAAGCAGGCAGGCGCGAACAAGTACGCCTGCAAGCATGATGAGGACAAAGAGATAGTTGCGCGAGAGCGATACGAGCAGTACACAGCCCACAGCAAAGAGGAGCTTTGTGGCCGCCGTGGGGGAGCAGCGCGACTGCCTCCCTCCATCAAGTCTGAACTGAGCCAACGCGGCCGAAAGCGACAGGAGGCTGCGCGAGACAAAACCGTCCCGGTCGGTGCCGGGACGGTAGTGCTCGGGAGTCTTAAGCCAAGAGGGTATGTCCTCGCGCGTGTTGTCCATTCACTTAGGCCTCAAAATTGACCGTAGGCTTTGCGGCATTCGCTGCCAGACGGAAGATGATAACCAGCAGGGCCACGCCAATCACAGCCGATACGACATAGCCAAGCCACTCGGGAAGCGATCCCACCGAATAGTCGGGCATGAACGAGTTCCACTCCCAGCCGTTGGCAAGGCCTTGTGGGGTATAGCCCACCATCTGGGCAAGGTCTTCTGTGGCCCACTCGCCCCAGGCATCACCCGTGGCAATAAGACCAAGCGGGCAGGCGGCAACAAGGACCAGAATCAATCCCAGCACCGGCACCAAGGAATTGGTTGAAGCCGCACGCGTCTCGATGCCAAACGAGGGCGCTGCACTACGTACAAAAGCAAGGATGCCCACCGTAAAGCCTGCCTCGGCAAGGCCTGCGACCGTAAGGTGCCCAAGCATCATGGCAGGGATGGAGACCGAAAGGGGATAGGGGCAATAAAGAGCGGCACCTTGTGCGTCATGGAAGAGCAGAGGCTGGATGCCAAACTCAAAGGCGCAAAGGAGTGCTGCCACGTTGAGACCAATGTAGGAGCCGATGCCTGCCGCAATCAGCTCTCGTTTAAGATCGGGCTTGTCGCCGGCAATGGCGCGGTAGATGGCATAGCCCACAAAGGGAAGCACAAAGGCCATGTTAAGGCAGTTGGCGCCAAAGGACAGGATGCCACCATCGCCAAAGAAGACTGCCTGTATCGCAAGGGCAATGCTTATGGCAAGAACCGCAGACCATGGGCCAAACAGGATGGCAATGAGGGTTCCGCACACGGCATGACCGGTGGTGCCGCCAGGTAGCGGGATATTGAACATCATTGCCAGAAAGCTGAAGGCGGCCGCGATGCCAATGAGGGGAATCTTCTCGCGGGGAACCTCGTCGCGAACATGGCGGACGGCCGATGCCCATACGGGAACCATGGCAACGGTTGTAACGGCGCAGGTTGATGGGCTCAGATAGTTCTCAGGAATATGCATGACGCTCCTTTCCGAAGTGACTCTACTCAAAGCGTAACACGGATATAAAAAAGGTGTTACTGCCAAACTAAGCGGAAACACATGGGAAATGAACGACTTGCTTTTTTCTACCAGCTCGTTTATAGCGGGCAGCGAAAAAAGGAAGTTGCTGCAAGCCAAGTAGTTCCCCAACATAGGTTATAATCGGTTCCGCTCTAGCAAGAAGCCGGTCATAGTCAAGTATGTAATCGGCTGATGGCCTGTAGCAAATAAGTGGTTGCAAAAACCCGAAACATGACGAAAATATGAAGTAATCGTGAAAGCACGGTTACGTGGCCGTTGGGAAGGGCCCAGCGGTCGGGAGTCGAGGGAAAGGACCCAAAGAATGCTCACCATCCGTCTGTTCTGCGCCGCCGGCATGTCCACCAGCCTCCTGGTCCGCAAGATGATCGAGGCCGCCGAGGCCGAGGGCACCGAGGTCGACATCGTCGCCTACCCCGTCAACGAGTTTGACCAGCACCTCGCCGGCATC
>JAFWLX010000236.1 GCA_017510875.1 Atopobiaceae bacterium
CACCAAGGAGGGCACCCCATGAAGTTCACCGTAAGCCAGTCTGCACTCGCCAAGGCCTTGCTCGTCGTGACCAAGGGCATGGCGACCAACTCGACGTTGCCCATCCTTTCGGGCGTCTACATCAAGGCTACCGACGGCATGCTCGAGTTCCAGGCAACCAACCTGACGATCTCCATTCGTCATAAGATTGCTGCCAACGTCGAGGACGAGGGCGAGACGGTGGTCTCGGGCACGATTCTCACCAACATCGTCAAGACCCTTCCTGATTCCGCGGTCACCTTTGAGGGGCTTGATCGCATCGTCGCCATTACCTGCGACAAGTCGCACTTCCGTCTGAACACGCTTGACCCGCGCGACTTCCCCGAGTTCCCGCAGGTCTCCCTCGAGCGCTCCATCGAGCTGCCGAGCGCGCTGCTCTCCGAGATGGTTGACAAGGTATACAAGGTGACCTCCAAGGACACCTCGCGCCCCATCCTCAGCGGTGTCCTGCTCTCCGTTGAAGAGAACGTCATCCGCCTTGTCGCCACTGACTCCTACCGCCTGGCCGTCTGCGACTCCTACGTGGAGACATCCAGCTCTGATGAGGCATTCCGCACCATCGTCCCGGGTGGCACGTTCCATGACGTGCTCGCCCTGCCGTCCATGACCGAGACAATCATGGTGGGCACCACGGCCAGCCAGGTGGTCTTCTCGTTTGGCAACACCACCTATATCTCGCGCAAGATTGAGGGCAACTTCCCCAACTATCGCCAGCTGCTCCCGGCGACCTACAACACCGCGGTTACCATCGGCACGGCCGACTTTGCAGCCGCGCTCAAGCGCGTCTCGGTCATCTCGCTCTCCAACCCCTCGGTTCGTTTTGACATCGACGCTGACGGCAAGTTGATGCGCCTGTCTGCCTCCTCGCCTGACCAGGGCGAGTCCACCGAGCTGCTGCCTGTTGAGGTCGAGGGTCCAAGCATGTCCATCGCGATGAACTATCACTACGTCTTTGACTGCGTCAACGCGGTCTCGGGACGCGATGAGCTGACGCTTGAGCTGCAGAGCACCATGCAGCCAGGCATCTTCAAGTCGTATGGCAAGATCAACTACCTCTATCTGCTGATGCCGGTGCGGATGTAGCCTGTGGGACTGCAGGTCACTAGCCTTGAGCTGCGCGATTGGCGCAGCTTTGGGTCCCGCGACATAGCCTTTGGCGGCATGACGGTGCTTCATGGCAGGAATGCCGTGGGCAAGACCAATACCGTCGAGGCTCTGCAGATGCTGACGGCTGGGCAGTCGTTCAGGAAGCCCAAGCCGATGCAGCAGATCAGGGATGGCGCCGAGAGTGCCAAGATCTCTGCGCGTCTTGAGGGTGACGGCCGCGTGATAGACCTCTCGTGCGTGATCGAGCCCTCGCGGCGCTCGTTTGTGCGCAACGGCAAGCACATCCATGCTGGTGACGTGCCTGAAAGTCTCATGAGCGTGCTTTTCAACCCCGATGACCTCTCGTTTGTGAAGCGTGGGGCGTCGTATCGCAGAGACGAGCTCGACGGCTTTGGGCGGCAGGCTAACCGGGGTTATGCGAAGGTGCTCTCTGCCTATCAGCGCGCGGTCGAGCAGCGAAATCGTCTCCTGAAGGAGGAATGGCCCGATCAGGCGCTGCTTTCGGCGTGGGATGCCTCGGTTGCCCTCGGTGGAGCCACGCTTTTGCAGTCGAGGTTACGGCTCTTTGAGCGGCTTCGTGCCCATATGGAGCGCATCTATCTCGAGATTTCGCAGGGAGAGACCCTCAGCTGCTCGTATGAGTGCTCGTTAGGAGAGGGCGCCGGCGAGCTGACGCGCGACGAACTGGCAGACCGCTTTGCAGCGCGGCTTCTGGAGCTGCGCAAAGACGAGTTACGACGCCAGCAGACCTTGGTGGGACCTCAGCGTGATGATGTCACTTTCGCCATCGACGGTCGCGACGCGCGCGCCTTTGGCAGCCAGGGGCAGCAGCGCTCCATCGTGCTTGCGTGGAAGATGGCTGAGGTCGAGCTCTGCGAGGAAGTGGTGGGGGACAAGCCACTGCTGCTTCTTGATGACGTGATGAGCGAGCTCGATGAGGTGCGTCGTGACGCGGTCACGCGGTTTGTACAAGGTGGCATCCAGACGGTGGTCACCACCACTAACCTGGGATATTTCCCTGATGAGCTCCTTGATCGAGCCAAGGTGGTGAGCTTCGGTGAGTGAATCGGTCCAACCGCGTTATGAATCGATGCACAGTGAAGCGATACCCGAACCCGACCGCGCAGAGCGTGTTGGGGCACTCCTTGACCGCGTGATGGGAAGTGGCCTTTCGGATAGCCTCACTGACAACCAACGTGCCGCGATTGCCTGGCATGCGGCGAACGGTGACCGCGAGCGAGCGCATACTACGCGCGTGTTCCTCAAGAAGCCACGTCTCGACGGGGCGGATCCCATCATCTGCGTGTATGTCGACAACCATTCGTTTTTGACGGACCTCTCTGCCAATAGGGACCTCTACCTCGCGCGGTTGGCCAATTGGGGCTTCTTTGTCTCGGGCATCGAGTTTGGTGTGGACCGCGACGCCCACCGCACGCGCACACGCGGCGCGAAGCAAGAAGCTCGTCAGCAGCAGCCCTCATCTGCCCATCTCGATGCAGAACAGCAGCGCCAGGTGCAGGAACTTGCCAGCAAAGTGCCAGACTCGCTCAAGGAAAGCGTTTCTAAGGCGATTGCTGCGTCATTTCTCGCCGAGAGTGAAAAATAGGTTCCGAACACAAACCCGTCAAATTTAGCCCTCAGAACGTCTTAGACGCGATTTAAGACTTTGTAGGGACCGTCATTTTTGCCTTGGCCACGACCAATTCATAGGCAATGGCGTAAACTATATAAGTCTGTGCGTTTGAACAGAGAGGAACAGGCGTGGCAACGAAGAAAG
>JAFWLX010000237.1 GCA_017510875.1 Atopobiaceae bacterium
CGCATGAGCAGGCTCATGATCATCGAGTTGATCATGACCGACTTTCCCGAGCCGGTAGTACCGGCAACCAGCATGTGCGGCATCTTGGCAATGTCTGCGATGACGGGCTTGCCCGAAGAGTCGCGTCCAATGGCCACCTCAAGAGGACCTCCCTTGGCATAGGGAAGCACATCTCCAAGATGCACGTTTTGTCTGGTCTTGTTGGGAATCTCTATGCCCACGTATGACGTTCCGGCAATAGGGGCAAAGATGCGCACTTTTTCGGCGGCAAGCGTGAGCGCAATGTCGTCTTCCAGGTTGCGAATCTTGTTTACGCGCTCGCCCTCGCCCATCTCGACGCGGAAGGTGGTGACAAGAGGACCTGACACGTAGTCAACCACACGACTGGTAAGGCCAAACTCACGCAACGTTCCCTGCAGCTTCTCCATTGTGGCATCGATCTCTGCCTTAGAGCTGGCGCTCTGAGCGCTCTGCGGGTTGGAAGAGAGCATCGAGAGCGGCGGTAGCTCGTAGGTCTCGTCATCGTCTCCTGGGCGGGACGCTACGGCGTTGGCCTTGAGCTTTACATTGGCATCTGCAACTTGCTGAGGGGAAGCAACCTCTGGCTGGGGCTCTGGGGCGGCCTCGACCTTCTTGGGACGTGCTGCCTTGCGTGGCTTTGCCTCGGGTCGGGGGGCCTCGACAGGTGCCTCTATGCGCTCGGTTTTGGCAATAAAGCCAGGAACGCCTTGGGCAAGAGGCTCGGCAACAGCAGCTGTGGCGGCAGCAACAGGGGCCTCTTCCCAGGGCAGATCTACCTGCAGCTGGTCGTCATCCTCATACAGCTCATCGTCTTCTGGCTCTTGGCGCCTGAAGAGCGAGACAACTGCGTCCTTTATGGCGCCACCTACGCGCTCTACCGTTCCGGCTTCATCATCGTAGTCGTCAAACTCGTCGTAGTAGTCATCTTCGTAGTCTTCACCGTCAAAGTAGCTGCTCTTGTAATCGTCTTGCACATAGGGTTCCAACTGGCCTGTGGGGCGCTCGGCAGACCTTCTGCGTGTGAGAACGGTAGAGGTACGAGACCCCAGATAGCTGGTGAGAGGCTCGGCATAGGCCGCAGGCTCGCTTGCGGGGTAGTTGTCGTAGAGCTCGTCCTCTACGCCCTCAAACACACGCCTTTCGTCCCTGCGCTCCTTGAAATCATCAATGGCATCCCGAGCATAATCAACGGCTCTGCCATAGCCGTCATAGAGGCTTGCAATGCCCTCGCTAATCGAGAAGCCACAAACCACCACACCTGCGGCAATGACCCCTAGCAGAACCACGATGCCAACCTCTCTGCCAACGGTGCGCAAGAGGGCCCAGGCGATGCCGCCGCCCACGTAGCCTCCACGGTCGCGAAGCACCTCGTGCACAAGCACCAACGAGCTGTCTGCCTCGGCGCCAGGATAGGTGATAGAGACTATGCTCAACACCGCAAGCGTGATAAGCGCCAAGCCAAAGGCTACCTGCCAGGTTATGGGGTCGTCGTCATCCACAAAGAAGGTAAGGGCAAAGATAAGCACGGCCATGGGAAACAGCATGGCGCCGGCGCCAAAGAGCATCACCAATGCCTCGCCTGTCACATAGGTGACAGGCGCCGAGCTTGGAAGAATCAGAGAGACGGCCATGGCTATTGAGATGACCACCATAAGGAGGCCTACCATGTCACTTGCCACACCGTCCAAGCGTGGGAGCGCCATTGTCTGCTGTGCCGCACGGCCGGCGCGTGCGGGTGCACGTCTTACCTGTGCCGAACTGCCCTTCTTCCGCGCTGCCATGGTCTAGACCTCCATGACGATGGGAATGACCATGGGACGAATTCTTGACGTGCTCCAGAGAAAGCTTGAGAGTGCCTCGCGTGCGCCCTTGCGCAGCTGCTCGACGCTGGGGCTGCCAGCTTTCTGTTGCTCCTCGAGAGCCGAGCGTACGGCAGCTTGTGCCTCTGCGTTGATCTCTTCGGTTATCTCGAAGGACACTCCCCTGCTGGCGATGTCAATCTCGCCCACCTTTGTGCGATGACGCAGAACCGTTACCACGCATGTGACAATGCCCTCGCTGGCCAACTTCTTGCGGTCGCGGAACACGTAGGGATCAGCGTCGGTAATGGCTAGGCCGTCAACGTACACCACGCCAGAGTCAACGGGCTCGCCCCAGCCAACTTTGCCATCTTGCAGGATGAGGGTGTCGCCGTTGTCGGCAATAAAGATGTTATCGTTCTTCATGCCCATGTCGCGTGCGAGCTTTGCATGGGCGCGAAGGTGGACCGCCTCGCCGTGTATGGGCATGAAGTTCTTGGGCTTGGCCATAGCCAACATGAGCTTTAGCTCTTCTTGGCTGCCATGACCCGATACATGCACAAGTGTGTTTGACTTGTCGTAAATAGCGCACCCGATTTTTGAGAGCGCGTTGATAATGCTGGCCACGCTTTTCTCGTTGCCGGGCACGGGTGTGGCCGAGATGATGACCGCATCGTTGGCCGTTATGCTCAGCGACTTGTGTGCGCCGTTAGCCATACGAGAAAGCGCCGAGAGCGGCTCTCCCTGACTGCCCGTGCACAAGACCACCGTCTTGTCATCGGCAAAGGTGACCTTGTCATAGGCGTCGATGATGTCCTTTGAGTCGATGTGCAGGTAGCCCAGCTCGCGCGCAACCTTGGTGTTGGTTACCATGGAGCGCCCGGTTACGATGACCTTGCGACCAACGGCAACCGATGCGTCGCACACCTGCTGCAAACGGTGGATATGGCTTGAGAACGACGCCACAAACACACGTCCCGGGGCGTTCTTGATAATGTGGCGCAGCTGGGGGCCCACAGCTGCCTCTGAGGGCGTAAAGCCCGGCTCGGTTGCGTTGGTCGAGTCTGACATCAGAAGGTCGATGCCCATGCCAGCATACTTGTTGATGGCCTGATAGTTGGGCGTTATGCCATCTATGGGCGTCTGATCAAGCTTGAAGTCGCCCGTATGCATGACCGACCCAGCCGGAGTACGCATGTACACGCCTAGCGCCGCCGGTATCGAATGGGTCATTGAGAAGAAGTCTATGTTGAAGGCGCCAAGGGTCAGATGCGAGCCATCGGCAACCTCTTTGAAGCGGGGCGACACAAGCTTATGCTCGGCAAGCTTTCCCTCAATGAAGCCAAGGGTGAGCTTGCTCGAATAGATGGGAACGCGGTTGGTAAGGTCCATGAGCAGGTACGGCAGTGCGCCCGTGTGGTCCTCATGACCGTGTGTGATAATGATGCCGCGGAGCTTTTCCTCGTTCTCAAGCACATAGGTGTAGTCAGGCAGGACCAAGTCGATGCCCGGCTGCTCGTCATCAGGAAACATGAGGCCGGCGTCAACAAGCACCATGTCGTTGCCGTACTCAAAGACCGTCATGTTCTTGCCTATACCGTCAAGACCGCCCAGCGGAATAATCCGCAGCGGCGTTTGATTCTTTGCCATTAAGAGTTAGTTCCTTCCATCGTACGTTTTAGTTGCATATATCTGCCGCGAGCCAATCGCGGACTTCTGTTCAACCCCATTATTGTAGTCAAATAGGCGCGTTGTTGCACCACTATCCCTACAGGCTTACAAGAATACCCACCAAGCTGCTTGCTTTTCAC